>JAIJJM010000177.1 GCA_022728415.1 Collinsella sp.
GCCTTCGCCTCTGGCATCGCGCCCGCGACTGCGTAGGAGTTCGGCACCTTTTCGAGGAGCGTCACGTCGTTTTCCGAGTCTCCGATAAAAGCGACCTCGTCCAGCGTGACCCCAAGGCTGCCGAGAAGCGCGTCGAGTCCGTTTACCTTGCTCCAGCCAGCCGGAACAACATCGAGGAAGAATGGGACGGGCGAGGGGAAATCAAGCTCTGGGCAGGCTTCCTTGCATCGACTCCGAACGACTTCCGTCGGGGCGGAGCTGACGTTGACGAAGATGCCGGCGGTGATGACGTCACGGTTCGTGGGCACGTCTCCGAGCGCCATGTCTCTTCCGGAGTCCTTAACGATTTCCAGGGCGAATTCGTCGCCAGGCTCGACGGCGCAGAGGAACTGCTCGCAGCGTTTGCCTGTCTCATCGACATCGGCGACTAGCCAGAGTGACGTCCCCGCGTAGGGGCGTACGGCGCTATCGAGCTTGACGAGGGCCTCCGTCGAGAGCGTCTTTTTGAACACGAGTTCGCCGCTGGAGAAGACCTTCTTTCCGTTGGCCATGATGCCGGTCGAGAAACAGCGCGCGTCGCCGTCAAAGGCATCGGCCAGGTCGGCGTAGTCGCGGCCGCTTGCGGGGCCGAACGCGATGTCCGCATCAAGCGCCGAAAGAATCGCGCTGTGCGTGCGCTCCGATACGACCCTTGAGCCAAACGGCAGCAGGGTCCCGTCCATGTCTGCGAGGATGAGCTTTATCAAGGGGTCCTCCCGTTTCGGTCTGGGCGTCGGTGCGCCGGTGTGCGTCGTCCTAGCTGTATTGCCTGTCTCCCAAGAGATTCTTCGAGATGATCCTGTTAAACTCTACCGGGTCATCCCAGCAAGAGGTCAGGAAGAGGAACAGCAGCTCGATGACGAAGTTGATCGAGCTGTGCGAGAAGGCGACCTCGGTTCCGGTGATGGCCTGATCTCGCGAGATGGCTCGGATGATATACGTGGCACGCTTCGCGAGCGGCGTATCTGGGTTGTCTGTGATCATGATGATGGGGGTGTTCGAATCCTCGGCAGAGTCGAATATGTTGACGAGGCGCTTCGAGTATCCGGACGTCGAAATGACGAGCAGGATGTCATTCTCCTTGAGGCTGGTTGCGGCGGAGACCATGGCATCGGTGGTACTGGGGCAAAACGCCCTGACTCCAACCTGTGAGAGCTTGAACGCCGCGTTTACGCCCATGCTAATCGAGTTGCCGACGCCCGCAATCAGGACGAGGTTGGCGTTGTGGAGCAGATTGACGACTGCCGAAAAGTCATCGGAGTCAATGAGCGAGGCGGTTTGGGAGAGCTCCTTGACCTTGTGAGACAGGACGTACTTAATGGAGCCCTCGACGTCGTCCAGAGTAACCTTGCCGCCCGTGGCCTTTTCCTCGCCGGAGGCCCTGCTGATGGATATGCCGAGCGCCAGACGCATGTCCGAATAGGTTCGGTAGTCAAGCGTCCTTGCGAACCTCGAAACAGACGCCGGTGACGTACCGGTTTCTGCGGCGAGTTCGCGGACGGTCATCGTTGCGACGTCCGACGGGTGGTCGAGCACATACGTTGCGATTGCCTTCTCCGAGGGGGATAGGCTGCTCATGACTGCGCAGATGTGGCTGAGCACATCCCCTGTCTTATCCATGGTTACTCCTTGGCCCTAGTTTGCTTTGTATCTTAGGTCAAGAGAGGTGAAAATAAAGCAAAATGTTTCATAAGCGGTGAAATAGCGTTTCACCGCTGATTTCCTACCGTTCGCGGTAAATCGGTGCTTCCCCGGCGCAATCTCATCTTGAGCTGCTATCTTATGAGCCGTGAAACAACGGCACGAAAACGATGAAACAACAGAACATTGTTCCAACGCCTCACAACTTCGTTTCACGCTAGATGGCGAATCACTTCGAAGCCCAGACAGGCACCCGGCGAGCAAGAAGGGAGAAGCACGATGCACAACGCCAGGACAAACGCAAGCATGACTTCGCTGTTCTTCGCGAACGTCCTCTACTGGGTCTGCGCGGGCGTGTACTCGCCGTTCCTCTCCGCTCACTACACGAGCCTCGGCCTCAGTGCAGCCCAGACCGGCATCCTCCTCGCGGCGACCCCGGTGTGTGCGCTCGCCATCCAGCCGCTCTGGTCGACGATCGCCGACAAGCTCGGGCGCCGCCGCGCGGTCATCGTGATCCTCTGCCTTGCGGCGGCGGTACTCGCTCCGCTGTATTACCTGGCGTCGACGTTCGTCCCGGTCCTTCTCGTAACCTTTGCGTTCTCGGCGTTTTTCTCGGGGCTCCTGCCCCTGAGCGACTCCCTCGTCATCGAGCTCGCGGATCGCTCTGGCCTGGACTTTTCTCGCATACGTATGGGTGGCACCATCGGCTACGCCATCGTCGTCCTGATCGTCGGTCGGCTGCTCGACATGGCTCCTCAAATCCAGTTCGCGGTGGTCTCTGCCGCGCTGGTGGTCTTCGCGGCTCACATGTGGCGCCTCCCCGAGGCGGGAATTCGCGCCAATGCCGCGGACGATCCCAAGGTCTCCCACGGAAAGGGCCTCCTCTCGCTGTTCACCAGCAATGAGATCGCCTTCGTCTTGGTCTTCGCCTTCATCAGTTCGGCCGCGATTGGCTTCATCGGGGCGTTCTTGGGCCGCTACGCGGTCGAGCTTGGCGAGGGTCAGAACCTCGTGGGCGTCCTGAGTGCGGTCTCCGCTGCGAGCGAGATCCCCATCCTGCTCGTTTCCTCCAAGCTGGTCAGGCGCTTCGGCGAGATGAACCTCCTGATCTTTTCCTGCTTCATGGCGGCGCTCAGGCTCGTGCTCGTGGGCACCGGCATCGTCCCGGTCATGATCTGCGGCCAGCTGCTGCAGAGCGTGAGTTACATGACCGTCTACTACTCCTGCGTTACCTACATTGCCAACCACACTTACGAGGATTGTCGCGCTCGAGGTCAGAGCGCCTTCGCGATGGTTCAGAGCGGTCTGTCCGTCGTGGTTGCGAACCTGTTTGGCGGTTGGGCGTGCGACGCGCTCGGCACGCACGCGGGTTTTCTGGCCTTCGCCCTCGCTTCAACGATTGCTGCGGTCGTTGCTCTTGTGGCGTACGTACTGTGGCGTCGAAGCGCAGCGCCACAGCCTGAGGGCCAGTCGGCCGCATAGGCTCCACCGCGTTTTGCAAGCGCCTGCCTGCCTTGCGCTTCTCTTCGTGTTCAACCAGCTGACGAGCTGAGAACTGTCCAATCCAATGGTTATCCAAGTGAAAGGAAGACAAAGATGTCTCTCATCAAGGTCAACGAGCTTCTTCAACATGCGACCGAGCACCACTATGGCGTGCCCGCGATCAACGTCATCAACACGGAGACCATCCGTTATGCGATCCAGGCCGCCGAGGATGAGCACATGCCTATCATCATCCAGTACTGGCCCGGCTTCGAGGACCACTGTGCCCTCGACATCATCGCCTTCGCCGCCCGCTATTACGCCGAGCGCGCGAGCGTGCCCGTCGCCGTCCACCAGGATCACTCCGCTGGTTACGAGATCGCCGTCAAGGGCGTCAAGGCCGGTTTCCCCTCCGTCATGGTCGACGGCTCCTCGCTTCCCTATGAGGAGAACTTCCAGCTCACGAAGGACGTCGTCCAGGTCGCCAAGATCTTCGACGTTGACATCGAGGCCGAGCTCGGCCACGTCGGCAACGGTTCCGACGCCAACGACTTCGTGAACAGCGACCACTATACCGACCCGAACCTCGCCGAGGAGTTCGTCGAGGGCACCGGCTGCGGTTCGCTCGCTATCGCCGTTGGCAACGCCCACGGCCCCTACGTCAAGGTCCCGAACCTCGACATGGAGCGCATCAAGGCCTGCAGGGAGGCCGTCAGCGTCCCCCTCGTCATGCACGGATGCTCCGACATCCCCGATGAGCAGCTCCAGGAGGCCGTGAACCTCGGCATGAGCAAGTTCAACATCGCCACGGAGTACTTCCGCTCCATGTACCGCGCCTTCGAGAAAGACATCAACTCCGGCAAGAACGACGGCAACGGCGTTGGCCTCCTGATGGACGCCGCCCCTGACATGCGCGCGTTCGTCGCCAGCAAGATCCAGCTTCTGAACCCTAACCACTATTCGCTCTAGGAGAGACTCGATGAAGAAAGTTCTTGTCGCGTCGCACGGCCACCTCGCAAGCGGAATCAGGAGCTCGATCGAGATCCTGACCGGCATGGCGGACATGGTGGAAGCAGTTGACTGCTACGTGGACGACTCCGATTTCACCCCTCGCATCCAGGCCTTTATTGACTCGGTGGACCCTGAGGACGAGGCCGTCATCTTCACCGACATCTACGGTGGCTCCGTCTTCCAGAAGGTCGTCCTCATGGAGCCGGAGAAGCGCGGGATCGTCCACGTCACCGGTATGAACCTCGGCCTCGTGATCGAGACGCTCCTCGGCGCCGAGCCGGTCACGGCAGATTCGATCAAGCAGAGCGTCGAGTTGGCGAGGGCGACGATGCAGGTCGTCGAGCCTCCGAGCAAGGCCGCGGACAATGAGGGGTCCGACGGAGACTTCTTCGATTAGAGAGCACTAACAAGCAGGGAGAGAGGAAACAATGATTGTTCAGGTTCGAGTCGATGACCGTCTGATTCACGGACAGGTCGCCCTGGTGTGGACCAAGGAGCTCAACACCACCAGGATCATCGTCGCCAACAAGCACGCCGTGGAGAGCGATGCCCTTCGCATGACGCTTTCCATGGGTACGCCGGCGGGCCAGAAGCTCCTCGTCAAGGATGTTCCGGATGCTTGCCGCATCGCGAACGATCCGCGTGCGGACTCCATGCGCATCTTCGCGCTCACCAACTGCGTGCGTGACGTGCTTGAGCTCGTTAAAGGCGCACCGGGCAAGATCGAGGGCGTGAACGTTGCCAATGTCGGCCGCTTCGACAAGTCCGATCCGGATAGCAAGGTCGCCCTCAACTCCACGATCATGCTCAACCCGGATGAGCTCGAGGCCGCGAAGGAGCTTTGCGAGCAGGGTATTCCGGTTTTCCATCAGCTTATCCCGTCCAATCCCAAGACTCCTCTCAAGAGTCTGATTGAGGCGGCGGGGAAATAAGGGGATTTGGCCAAGCGGCCAAATGAAATGAAAGAAAGGAAGTCAGATGATTGGGTTAGCAATAATGGCCTGGTTGACCGTGCTGATTTGCTACGGCGGCAACTGGGTTCTCGGTCAGTGCATGATCGAGCGTCCTCTCGTGGTAGGTCTCGTTGCGGGCCTCCTGATGGGCGACGTCAAGACCGGTGTCATCATCGGTGCCTCTCTCGAGGCGATCTTCATGGGCGCGGTTAACATCGGTGGCGCCATCTCCGCGAGCTCCGGCGCCGACTT
>JAIJJM010000178.1 GCA_022728415.1 Collinsella sp.
GTGCCCGGCGGCGTCGCCAACACGGCCCATGCGATGGACTCGTGGCGCGGATCCACCCACTCGATCGAGCAGATGCGGTCGGCATACGTGCGGAACAGGTCGGGATAGCTCGTGAGCATCGTCAGCAGTTCGCGCTCCCCTGCCAGGGATTTCCGCTCCAGATCGGTCAAAACAATCGGCATCGACGGAGCAGCCGTCGCGCCTGAACTATCGGCAACGGGCGCAGCGCTTTCCATCCCAGCTGGCACATCGATTGGCGGCAGATCCTCGTCGACCTCCACCGGCACGGTCCCATAGGCATCAAGCGGAACGTAGTCGTACGGGTCCTCCTCGACCGGTGCGGACACCGGCGGCGTCGCACCCGCGGCCCAGGCACCGCGGGCGGCACTGCGCGCACCGGCCGCACCGCCGCCCGAGTTTCGTCCCTGCGAACCGCCCGCGCGCTCAGCTTGCGCGCGTTGACGCTCGTAGCTCTGCTCACGCCGGCGCTCGGCGTCCTCGCGCTTGGCGACATCGCGAAACACACGGCCCGAGCTCGCGCGCACGGTCTCCAGGTCTAAACCCAACAGGTCGGCAATCTGGATAAAGTACGTATCGATCATGTAGCTGTCGCGTAGCGGATAGATGAGCGTCAGCGCATCCTCGAGCGCCTTGGCGCGGCCGCCCGGCGTAGTAATGTCGCTCGACTCTTGCAGCGACCGGTACACAAAGTCCATGAGGGGCTCGGCCGCGTCAATGCGCGCCTGCAGCGCCTCACCACCATGCGCCGTGATGAACTCCATGGGGTCGTTGCCATCGGGCAGCACCACGCAGCGCAGGTCCATCGAATCCTGCTCGATAAACTGAATCGCGCGGCGTGCGGCCTTTTGACCGGCGGCGTCACCATCGAACATATACACGATGCGCTTGGCAAAACGGGTGAGTGTCTTAACGTGATGTTCCGTCAGCGCCGTGCCCAGCGTGGCAACGACGTTTTTGATCCCCGCCTCCCAGCAGGCGATGCAGTCGGTATAGCCCTCCACCACGATGGCCGTATCCTGCGCGACGATAAACTCCTTGGCCCAGTTAAAGCCGTAGAGGTTTCGCTTTTTATGAAACACGCTCGTCTCGGCGGTGTTAAGGTACTTCGGCTGACCATCGCCCATGATGCGCCCGCCAAAGGCGATATTGTGACCCTGCTCATCGAAAATGGGAAACATCACGCGGTCGTAAAAGCGGTCCGCGAGCTGTCCGCGCCCGCGGCTCACGGCCACATTGGCGTCAATCATCTCCTGTGGGGTAAAGCCCGCCTGCGACAGATGCGATACCAGCGCGTTGCGACCCGGCGCAAAGCCCAGGCAGTAGCGGCGACAGACGTCGCCGCCCATACCGCGGCTGGCAAAGTACTCGCGCGGACGGCTGTCCTTACCGCGCATGAGCATGGTGTGGTAGAACTGAGCCGTCTCGGCGCACAGGTCATAGATGCGGGCACGCTTGGTGCCGCGATCGCGCTGTGCACCGGTATCGTGCAGTTCAATGCCCGCACGATCAGCCAAATAGCGGATCGACTCGGGAAAACTCAGGTTCTCGCGCTTCATGATATAGGTGAAGACATCGCCGCCCTCACCGCAGCCAAAGCAGTGCCACACCTGCGTGGCGGGGATAATGTGAAACGACGGGGTCTTTTCGCCATGGAAGGGGCAGCAACCCCAAAACTCATGGCCACGGGGCTTGAGCTCAACCGTTTCCTGCACGATGGCAACTAGGTCGGACGCCGCGCGCACCTGGTCTTTCTCCTCATCGCTAATCACGGATGCTCACCCCCTGCTCACCCAAGTTATGACGGATATCCTCGATATTACCCTCGACGGTCGCGATTAGCTCGTCCAGCGAATCGAACACGCGAGAAGGACGCAGCCAGCGCGTAAACGCCAGCGACACCGAGGCGCCATACAGGTCGCCCGCATACCCGATCAAGTTGGCCTCGAGATGCGCCGAGGCGGCATCATCGGCATAGGTCGGCGGCAAACCGACGTTGACGGCAGCAGGCCATACGGTATCGTCGACCAGCACCAGACCCTCATAGACGCCATCGGCAGGCACTTGGATGCCATCGGGCACCTGGATGTTTGCCGTGGGAAAACCCATGTCGGAGCCCTGGTGACGACCGCTGGCAACGACGCCTCGCAGCATATAGGGGCGGCCGAGCAGCTCGGCGGCAAGCTCAACATGACCCTGGCGCAGCTCCTGGCGAATACGGGTGGCACAGATCGTCTGTCCATCGACGCACAGCAACTCGTGGCCATAGACGTCAACTCCGTGCTCGGCTCCCCATACCTGCATCTCGGCAACGCCCGAGGCGCCACCGCGTCCCAACCTAAAGTCACTGCCCACGCGAATCGAGCGGATATCGACGACGCGCGACACAAGCTTAAGAAAGCTCACGTGGTCGAGTGCCGCCACCGCAGGCGTAAAGGGAACGGCCACCACCGCATCGACCCCAGTTTGAGCCAGGGCATGCAGGCGGTCGGCCGTCGTCATCAGTTTTTGAGCGGGCGAAGGGCTCACCACGACATCCGGATCGGGATCAAAGGTGACCACGACCGCCTTGCAGCCGCGGGCGCGTGCGTCGCGAACGACCGCGTCGATTAGTCTGTGGTGCCCCCGATGCACGCCATCGAACACGCCGATGGCAATCGACGCGGCACCCAGGCACGCGCAATCATCAAATGCATCGGCAGAAACGGTACGGGCCTCATCCAACTCACCCGCGAAAAAGATACGCGCGAGCTCGTGAGGCGCCAGCATCATCGAACACCGCCGATCGCCTGCGGAAAGACGTGCTCCATCACAAAGCGACCGCCCTCGATACGGGCGAGCGCCTTGAGCCCGCCATCGAGTACCAGTGCAAATGGCGCCTTCGACACATCGAAGCCCGCAAGCGCGCGCTCAGTAGGAATACGACGTCCGCACAGCAGATCGTCGGCAAGATCACCCGGCAAGTCGACGCGCGTGGCACCCAGTGCAGCAATGGGATCTAAGGCAAAGCCGGCAACGGACTCGGCAGAAAGCTCCTCGACCGCATGGCAGGCACCGATGGAAACAACGCCGGAGGCTGTACGGCGCAGGGCGGAAATATGCGCGGCACTGTCGCAGGCGCGACCCAGATCGCGAGCGAGCGCGCGAATGTAGGTGCCTTTGCTTACCGAAAATGCCACGGTCCAGACGCACGTATCGCCCTCGCCGCTCACGGCGATCAGGTCGGCGGCATAGACCTCGACGGGGCGCGGAGGCAAGGCAGGCGCATTGCCCTCGCGAGCACTCTTATAGGCACGAACGCCATTGACCGAGATGGCCGAAAACGCAGGCGGCACCTGCAACTGCGGGCCAAGCATAGCGGCCAGCTGCTCACGGGCGTAAGCGAGATCGCGCAGCTCGGGGGCAACGGGCACCGTGCGGGCGGCCTCGCCCTCCGCGTCATCGGTATTGGTCTCGACGCCAAACGAAATGTCGGCGACATACCTTTTGGTATCGAGGGTCAGCATGCCCAGCAGACGGGTCGCCTGGCCCACGCCCACCACCATGACACCCGAGGCCATGGGGTCGAGCGTACCGGCATGGCCGACGCGCCGCTCATGGAGGGCGCGTCGGCACTGCGAAACCACGTCGTGGGAGGTACAGCCCACCGGTTTATCGACGGCGAGCAGCATATTCAATTGAGAAGGCGTACGACGAGCCATGTACCATCCAAAATGTTAGAGCTCGACGGTCACCGAAGCGGGATCCTCCCCTACCAGCTCGGCCAGCATGGGGAGTGCCGCGGTGAGCGTCTCGAGAATCGTTCCGTTGTTAGAGAAACCGGCGGCCGCGGGATGCCCGCCACCGCCAAAAGCAGCGGCGATCTCGGAAACATTGAGGTCGCCCTTGGAGCGCAGGTTGCCGCGTACCTTGGTATCGCCCTCAATGCCCTTCAGGAACAGGCAGACCTCCACACCCATCACCGAACGCACCACATCGACCAGACCGTCGCACTCGTCCGAAGTGACGCCGCAGGCCTCGAGGTCGCTCTGGTACGCATAACTATATGCCACGCGACCATGCGCCACCGTCTTGATGCGGCCCATAACGATGGACTTGAGATGCAAGAACTCTAAGCGCATGCTCTGGTAGACCTCGAGTGCAACGCGCGCCGGATCGGCACCGTGCGCGACCAGGCGCGAGGCGGCATGGAACGCAGCGGCATCGGCGTTTTGGTACTGAAAACGACCGGTATCGGTCACCAGGCCGCACAGCAGGCAGGTCGCGACACTATCGCGCGCCACAATGCCGCAATTATCCAAAAAGCGGTCGATGATCATGGCGCAGGCCGCGGCGTCGACGCACCTCAGGCTCAGCTCGGCAAATTCCTCGCGCGCCGGATGGTGATCGAAGCACACCACATGCGACGAGCGGTGGAGCACCTCGGCGGAGTTGTTCAGACGCTCGACGACCGGCACATCGACCGAGATAAACAGGTCCGGATTGCCGGCATACGCAGATGCGGGAACCAGACGGTCGGCGCCCTCCATAAAGCGGTAGATGCGCGGAACCGGATCATCGTCTGCCAGCAGCAGGGCAATGTCCTTGTTGGGATAGAACTTCATAAGCGAGAGGCCCAGGCCCAGCACGGAGCCCAGGGCGTCGCCATCGGGAGACGTATGTCCCGAAATCGCAATGGAGGACGCACCCTCGATGAGCTCGAGGATGTGTCGCTGAATATCTGCAGACTCGCACGATGTGAGGTCGGCGGAATTACTCATCTAAAGCTGCCTCCTGGGCGGCATCCGCTATTGGGTAGCCGTCCTCGTCCTTTTCGATCGCAAGCGTGGCGGGAACGTTTTCCAGCGCGCGCGTGATGCGCTCGGCCTCATCGGTCGAGCGATCGATGCGAAAATCGAGCTCGGGCGTAACACGCCAATCGAGCGAGCGGGCCAACAGGCTACGGATGCGGCCCTTGGCGCTGGTGAGCGCCTCCATGACCTCGTCGTAGCGGCTCGCATCGCACGACACGTACACGCGCGCGAACGAACGGTCCACCGCGACCTCGACCGCGGTCAGGGTGACCAGGTCGAGGCGCGGATCGGAAACCTCAAAGAGCAGGATATAACCGAGCTTCTCGCGAAGCTGCTCGCCCAGACGGCGGGTTGCCTGCGTTTGCTTCATAGCGCTACCCCCTACTCGGTACGGGCAACCTGATCGATGCGGTAGCCCTCAATGGTGTCTCCAGGCTTGATGTCCTGGAAGTTCTCCAGGCCAATGCCACCCTCGGAGCCGCTCTTGAGGCTCTTGGCCTCGTCCTTGTAGTGGCGCATCGAGGCAATCTTGCCATTGAAGACTACGATGCCGTCGCGCAC
>JAIJJM010000179.1 GCA_022728415.1 Collinsella sp.
CATTGGCGCATCCTCGTGTTATGGTGTTTCCGTTTCCCAGTGTTTCCAACGGTTCGTGCGCGCATGCCGGTTAACGTACATTATCGGTTCTCCGTGCGGGAGGGTGTGTCGCGGATTGGCGGAATGCCGGGGAAACGGCGTGGTTCCAACGGTTCCGGCATGATGACGGCGCACACCATAGGAAAACAGGAAACGGCTATTTTCGGCCATTTACGGCTGCTATAGGCGCACGATGCGCCTATCCGTTTCCCGGCCCGTATCGCATACCCGGACCCGAAGGGACAAGGACGGGGCAAAGCCCCCACGGGAAAGGAATACCGGTCATGGCCACGGCAGGCAGACGCGAGAAAGGCACGGGCGGCATCACCCGGATGAAGGACGGACGCTACCGGGCGTACCTGACGATAACACCCGATCCGTCCGACGGGACGCGGCGACGGGTCAGCGCCGTCGGACGCACCCGCACCCAGGCGTTGGAACGCGCCAGGGCGAAGGCGAGGGACATGGAGGCCGGGCGCATCGGCCCGAAGGACATGCCCACGGTCGGCGAATGGCTCGACCAATGGGTGACGGACGCGATCGAACCCCGGCGCGCCCCGAACACGACGAGAAGCTACCGGACACGCATCCGCATCGACATCCGCCCCCTCATCGGCGAAACCCGGCTCGACATGGTCCGGCCCAGCCACATCCGACGCATCGAGAACAGGATCCTCGCGGGCGACCCGGACGACGGGCTGGGGCCGCGTTCCCCGAAGACCGCCGACGTGACGCTCAGCATCCTCCGCACCGCGTTCGACGACGCGATGGCCGAGGGGATCGTCGACCACAATCCGGTCAGGATGGCCGACCGGGTGGAGACGGAGGCCGAGGAGCTCCCCATGCTCTCCCCCGTCGAGGCCGCGAAGCTCATCCGCACGGAACCCGACCGGAAATGGAGGCTCATGTGGCGGCTCCTGTTCGTCACCGGCATGCGGCTCGGCGAAACGCTCGCCATCAGCCGCGACGAGATCGTCGAAAGGGACGGCGTCACCTGCCTGAACGTCGAATGGCAGTTGAAGGAATTCGAGAAGGACGTGGTCATACCGCCCGGCTACCGGGCCCGCCACCTCGAGGGACGACTGTGGCTGACCCGTCCGAAGACGCGCAGGGGCCGGCGCCTCATCCCCCTGCCCCACGACCTCGCCATGGAACTCAAGGCGTACACGATGACGGTGGACGTGCCCGACGACATGCCCGTGCTCCAGTCGAAACGCTGCAGGCCGTTCAGCAGGGACGCGGTCCGCAACGCATGGATCCGGGCATTGGACGGGGCGGGGCTCCCCCACGTGCGCATCCACTCCGCACGCCACACGAACGCGACGATCCTCGCCATGAACGGGGTCCCCGACCTGGTCCGCAAGTCCCTCATCGGACATTCCGACATCGCGACCACGGACGCCGTGTACACGCACGTGGACACGAAGGTGCTCGCCGGGGCGATCGACGGCGTGGAACGGCTCATCGAAAGCTGAGGCGATCCCCCTATTCGATCAGGCCGAGATCGACGAGCCCGTCGCCAGCGGAGACGACCGCCGCGTACCCGGACGCGTCCGCAGGACGGGAACCTTCACGTCGAACGGTTTGACATGAGCTTGTCAAATTGTTTGTGTATGGGACTTATTTTTTGTTTTTTAGATGTATGGTTCCATGCGTTCGGGGTATGCGGCGGCGAGTTGGGCGAGGGCCTGTTTCCAGTTGGTGGTGACCCTGCCCTCGATGAGCCGGCACTCGCCTTTGTGGCGCCTGCCCTTGTTCGCCTTCTCCCGTTGCCTGGCGCGTTTGTCCTCGATGTCGCAGATGTCCAGCCACAGGAGCTTGACGGCTGCCTGGTCGTTGGGGAACTGGCTGCGGTTGCGGCTGACCTTCCTGAGCTGGTAGTTCAACGATTCGATGCTGTTGGTCGTGCAGGCCACGCGCCGCAGCATGGGCGGGAACTGCAGGAACGGCGTGAACCGGTCCCACGCCCGCTCCCACGTGGCCGCCACCGACGGGTACCGGCGGCCAAGCTCGCTTTGCCTGAACCCGTCGAGCGCCTTGCGCGCCTGCTCCTCGCCCGCCGCCCCATACACCTGCCGAAGGCTCCTGCACACGGCCTTGCGGTCATGGTCGGCCACGAACCTGTTCGCCGCGCGGATCAAATGCACCACGCAGGTCTGCGCCATCGCCTGCGGCCATGTGGCCTCGACGGCCTCGGGCAGGCCCTTCAGCCCGCCGCGGCACACGACCAGCACGTCCATACGCCCCTGTTGGCCATCTGCGCGCACACGTTCGCCCAGAACGAGGATCCCTCCGAATCCCGGATCCAGATGCCCGGCACGTGCCTGAGCCCCTCCATGTCGACGCCGATCGCGCCGTGCACGGCCTTCACACGACCCTGCCGCCGTCCCCGACCTTCACTCGTATCGCGTCCAGGCACATGACCGGGTAGAACCCGTCCAGCGGACGCTCCCGCCATCCGGGCACCACGTCGGCCACGGCGTCGGTGACCGACGAGATCGTCTCGTGAGACGGTTCCGTGCCGACCGTCTTGGCGAGGTGGTGCTGGATATCACGCACGGTCATGCCTCCCGCGTATAGGCTGACGATCATGTCGTCCAGGCCGCCGAGCCTCCTGGAGCACTTCGGCACCAGCCTCGGTGTGAACGATCCCTCCCGGTCCCGGGGCACCTGGATCGTGACGGGGCCGACCTCGGTGGCCAGGGTCTTGGGATACGAGCCGTTCCTCGAATTCGTCGAACCGCTCGCCGTCTTCCCTTCCCGGTCGCCGGACGCATAACCCGGATGCGAGGTCATCTCCGCATCCAGGCCACGCTCCAGGGCGGCCCGCACCAATTCCGGGATCAGGCCCCCGTCCCCGGTCAATTCGACATCGCCCTTGTCGATACGCTCGAACAGGGAATCCAACGCGCCCGACGAGACCAGCCCGTCAACCAGGCCACGCGCCGAACCGGCGGCGGCAACGGCGCCGTCGCCACGCCCCTCGACCACATCGTCGTTCTTCAAGGTCACCATCATTCAATCCTTCCAGAATGGCAGCCCATACACAAACAATTAGACACCCTCTTTGACATACGCGGAATGGACCATCAGGACGATCCGCGCCGCCCCACGGACGGCCGCACCCTGTCACGGCGGACCAGCCGGACGGCACGCAGGGGGGCGGCGACCCGCACCGGACAGCGCGCGCCCATCGCCGGCCTGACCGGCGTGACGGCCCGATGGAAGGACACGCAAGGCGGCACCGGCGTCGTCACGGGATTCGATCCGGCCAACGGGAAGGGGGGGGCAAGGGTGCCCGCCGGCACGACCGCGGTCACCCTTGCCGGCCTGCCCGACGGATGGACCCAATCCGTCTCCAAGGACGATCCGCTGACCGTCACCCTCGACGCGCCCGATCCGGCCCAGTCCCGCACCTACACGTTCCGCGCCGTGTCCGCCGCCGACCGGTTCAAGGAATCATTGAAGAAGGCCGAAACGATCCGCGCCGACAAGGACGCGACGGACGCGTACGACAAGGCGAGCCTCGACCAGGCGGTCGCGGGCCTGCGCGTCGTCAACTGGACGTTCCACGGCCAGACCCTCGCCTACGACGACAAGTCGAACACGTGGACGCTCGCCACCCCGTTGGACCAGACGCCCGGCACGGACGAGAAGATCACGGGCGGCAGCACGTCCAACCGGATCGAGGTGCCGCCCACGGTCGCCTCATCCACCCTCAGGAACACGCTGGCCGGCGTCACCGAAACGGATCAGGACCTGACCGCGTCCCATGGCGGCGAATCGTTCCGCATCCCCATACGCATCGTCCAGGGCACGGAGATCACGTTGAAGGACGGGACCCGTTTCACCGGTTCGGAGAACGGGTCCAAATGGACCGTCACCGACACCGGCCACCGGCTCGACAGGGACAACTGGCCCGACACGGACAAGGTGGAACTGTCCGACGGATCGACGATCCCCGTCACCTGGGGCAAGACCACGCTCGACCCGTCGGGCGCGGCCGGCCCCGTATGGACCATGAGCGGGACGGCCACGCGCACGCTCGACAACGGGCAGACGCTCACCGTCGAACTGACCGCCAGCCGCGCCTGGAACGCGAAACTCAGCATCGGCGTGGAGCACCCGACCGCCGACGAGAACCCGTTGGACGTGACCCTGCCCACGCTCCCCCACGCCGCGGCCGGCGACCAGTACACGCCCGCCGTGACCGGCGGCGACGACGCGACGGTCACGTTGAAACCCACCGGGCTCGGCGATGACGGGATGCGCGTGTTCACCGGCACCGTCAAGGCGACCAGGACGGACGGCACCATCGTGACCCGCGAATTCACGATCCGCCAGCCGTTCGACAAGCCGTCCAGGACCGTCGACGCGCCGGACGCCGCGCTGGACGGGCTGCTCGTCAACGGCAAGCCCATCCAGGGGTGGGATCCCGACATCCTCGAATACACGATCACCGCGGGCGAGGACGACAAGGTCACGGTCAGTCCCAGGGCGAAGGCCGGGCAGACGGTGAAGGCGTCCGACACGACCCTGACCGCGCACAGCACCGTCCAGCATTGGACGGTGACCGGCCCGGACGGCGGGAACCGCACGTACACGGTCACGCTCGTCCGCGACCACAAAACCCCCACCGCGGACGAGGCGTTCAAACCCTCCGATCCGAAGGACACGGGCGGCACCCGGGAGGCTCCCGGCCCGGACACGGCCACGCTGAAAAGCGTCGGCTGAACGAAGGACGGCACGTACCACGCGGAGAAGGGCGACGAATACCTGATCCCGGAGGGCGGCTCGTTCGCCTACGAATCGTACCTGGGCCAAATCGTGAAGATCACGCCGGGCCGCGACCACGGCATGACGTGGAAATACCGGATCGGGGTGCTCGCCCCCGACGGCGTCACCTACCGGACGCGCACCGTCACGGTCACCTACCTGACGGAGGCGACCCACAGGGCGGGCCTGACCGGGCTGAGCGTCGACGGGCGCGACGTCGCCGGGTTCTCGCCGGACAGGCTCGAATACACGGTCGGGGTCGCCAACCCGGACCGCTACGTGGTCACCCCGTCGTGGGACAAGCAGACGGGCATGAGCGTCACCAAGCATGTGGACGGCGCGGACACGACGCTCACCGTGACCAGCGCCGACGGGGCTGACGTCCGTCGTCTACAGGGTGCACGTCGAATACGATGCGGGGCTCGCCGCCACCGGCGCGGGCGTGACGGGCGTGATCATGATCGCCGTGGTCGCCGTCCTGGCGGCCGCCGGCGCATGGTTCGCGTCCCGGCATAAGCCGCATGATCCGGACGGGGACACGGACGCGGCCATGTAA
>JAIJJM010000180.1 GCA_022728415.1 Collinsella sp.
CGAGGCCAAGGCGCTGGGCATCAGCTTCGGCGACGAATAGCCTCGGCCGAAATCCATCCCATCGAGCCCTCCGACCCCGCCCGACGTATTTCGATTTGGCTCCTCCCTTGACTCCGTCAAAGGTCGCCAATCGAAATCGTCGGGCGGGGTCGGAGGGCCCTTCGTCTACATACTCGCCGAGGCTATTCGTCTTCTTGCTACAGGTGCCTGGGCTGAAATTAAGTTGCGGTGAAATAGTTCCTGCTTAGCCCGCAAATGGCTGAATTTAGGAACTATTCCACCGCAACTTTTGACCCGGGCTCTTAGCTGTTGCGCGCACTGACATTTGTCACATAATTGCTGGTCATGATGGTTGCTACCGGTAGTTGCGGTAGGGTTGGGGCATATTCTAACTAGAAATGGTGGTCGCTACCGGTTGTTCTCGGCATACTCGGCTCATTCGATTACGGTCACCACACGAAAGGAACCACCATGGATCTTGCGATGGCACAGCGCCTCGTCGATCGCCGTAAAGCTGCCGGCCTTTCTCAGGAGGCGCTTGCTGCCCAGCTGGACGTAAGCCGCCAGGCTGTTAGTAAATGGGAGCGCAGCGAGTCCTCACCCGATACCGATAACCTCATTGCGCTCGCCGCGCTGTATGGTGTGTCGTTGGACGAGCTGCTATATGGGCAGGCGGCCAACGATGCCGACGACCTGGAGGACGGTAGCGCCGACACCGAGACGGCGGATGTGGCTGACGAGGCTGAGGATTCTGCCGAGCACGCCGATTGCGGCGACAAACCACTTATCGATATGTCCCTCGCGCGCGGCATCCACGTTATTGATCCCAACAAAGGCGAAGAGGTCCATGTTGGCTGGAGCGGCATCCATGTGGCTAACGAACGCAGGGGCGAGGAAGTCCATGTTGGTTGGAGCGGCATCCATGTGACCAACGAGCGCAAGGGCGAAGAGGTGCATGTGGGGCCGGGCGGCGTGCATATCGATACGCTTGAGGACGATGGACATAGCGTGCGTACCAATGACGACGGCACCGTCACCATCGACGGCGAGACGTTTTCCAGCTGGAAGGAAGCACACGACAAGCTCGACCATCATGGCAAGCATTTCAACACCGGGCTCGGACGCGCATGGAACAAATTCCCCTTCCCCGCACTTGTCGCTCTCGCCTATCTGGTGCTCGGCATTGTCTACGGCACATGGGCTACGGGACTCTTCCTCGTCTTTTTGATTCCCGTCTATTACGCGCTTGGCGACTTTATCGATCGACGCCGCCTGTCCAAGCTGATTGACGGCGTTTACCCAGCATCCGCCATTGCATGGTTTCTCTATATGTGGCTTTGCCTGGGACAGCCCCATCCTGCATGGATCATCCTCATCACGATTCCCATCGTAAAGGCGCTCATGCGCTGGTGTCGCAAACAATGGAAGTGCCGCAAACAGGCCTAAACCACCCCAACCAGCCAGCGCCACTCATCCGACACCGCCCGCCCTTCCAAGTTGCGGTGATATAGGGACGGTTTTGAGGCTCCAAAGCGCCAAACAGTCCGTATATCACCGCAATTTACAAACAACTGGGTCAGTTCCGGCACGGAGATTAGCATTGAGCTGACCGCGCGCCAAGAAAAGGGCCTATTTACTACGTTTAACTCGAGAGGGCCGACCATACCCGCCTTTTCCAAAAAATGACAAGCTCTCTACCTGCGGTTTTACTTTCATAATCTTTGTCATGGTCAAGGGTGTGGTAGCAAACGTAGTAGATAGGCCCGTATTGTGGCATACAATCCATTCAAGCCCAGTCTCGAAGGCTAAAGAGAGCCTCTCATCCACGCCTGCAAACGAAAACCAAATAGAATGAAAGGCAAATGGAAAGCCCGTTTGACGAGCGGAGGACATATGCGCGACGTAGCCGAAAGCGACTGGAAGCTGTTTAAGAAAATGCTTCCTCAATGGCAAGAACGTTATATGGAAAAGCTCATCGGCCAGTACGTTGAGATGCTGAACGATGACAGCGAAGCGTCCAGTAGATTTTGGGCACTAGAAGAGCGCCTCAATAGAGACAAGCTGTCCTCAGGCGTAATTGCAAACGACATTCGCCGCAGCACAATGCACTGCGAGATAGCCAATTTGCTTATCGACAGCGTGATCACCCTTGACGACCTTGACGGTTTTACCGAGGACATTAAGAGCTATGCGCAACACTGGATTGGCCAGTAAGAGCACTGAACGACAAGCAACAAACATCCCCAGCAAAACGGGGCAAACGCCGGGCCACCTAATGGTTGTCCGGCATTTGCCCAGATAAAACCTGCCAAAATAAACCTGTCCCTTTTTGGCAGGTTACTCGGCGCTCTTGAGGGCGCCGACCATGTCGATCTTGTTGAGGGTACGGTTGGTAGCGAGGTTGACGATAAATGTAAAGCCAAAGGAAAGTACCACGGCGAGCACGTAACTTAGCGGCTCGACCTCGACGTCAAAGTACAGCGACGGCATCTGCAAAATGTAGGTAAAGCTCTCGGCCAGCAAGCCGCCCAGCGGTACGCCCAGTGCGGCTCCAATCGCCGTAAGAATCAACGTCTCCTTGTTGACGTAATGGTGCACCTCGCCACGGCGAAAGCCCAGTACCTTGATGGTCGCAAGCTCGCGTTCGCGCTCCGAAATATTCGTATTAGACAGCGTAAACACCACCACAAACGACAGGCACGCCGCCATAAAGGTCACAAGTACCACGACCGAATTGATAATCGTAAAGTTATCCTCATAGTTTTCCCAATGCTCGGCGGTACTCGACAGCGTAATCCACCCATCGCTCTTAAGACGGTTGGCAAACGCAATCTGATCGGCCGACGAGCCCTTAAGCAGCGCAAGGATGCCGTTAAGGCGTGCGCTTCGGCCAAACGCGCGCTCATAGGTGCCCTGCGTCATGTAAAGCGTGTTGCCCAGATAGTTGAGCGAAATGTCGCTGACTTTAACCTTGGCAACATTGAGCGACGAATCCTGGACGTGCGCCGTATCACCCGGTTTGATCCCCAGCACCAGCTGAGAGCTCTTGCTCAAATACACATCCCCGTCACGCAGGGTGAGCGGTTCTTTGGACTCATCCTCAAGGCGAACATAGTTGTCCAGATCGTTCGTGCGGTCATCGGGCACCACGATCAGCTGCACGGTCTCGCTCTTTCCGCCGAATGTAAAGGTGACGTTGTCGGTCATAATCGGCAGCGTCGAAGTCACGGTCACGTTGGAATCATTGGCCGCGCTGCGCTCATCGAGCGCCGCGCACGCCTGCGTAAAGTCATCGGGGTTGGCGACCGCCAGCAGGTCATAACGCGTGATATGTCCGTACTGCTTGGGCGAAAGCGCGACCGACGTATCGCGGATGCCCATACCGCAGATCACAAGCGCCGTACAGCCCGCGATGCCAAAGATGGTCATAAAGGCGCGCTTTTTGTAGCGGAACAGGTTACGCGCTGCCACCTTGTTCAAAAAGCCCATGCGGCGCCAGATAAAGCTGATACGCTCGAGCAAGATACGCGAGCCGGCGCGCGGGGCCTTGGGGCGCATGAGCGAGGCTGGGGTCTCGGCCATCTCGTGGCGGCAGGCGATAATCGTGGCGCCCACCACGCCCACGGCAAACAGCGCCACCGACACGATCGACGACACGATGTCGTACGAAAGCAGCATCTGGGGCAGTGAGTACATGTCGTCGAACACCGTAAACAGGAACAGCGGCAGGCCCACGAATCCGATGATGTTGCCGAGCACGCCGCCAATCAGACACGCCCACAGCGAGTAGTCCACATATTTGGACAGGATACGCCCGCGCGAATAGCCGAGCGCCTTGTACAGACCAATGAGCGTGCGCTCCTCCTCGACCATACGTGTGGCGGTGGTGAGGCTGATGAGCACGGCGACGATAAAGAAGATGAACGGGAACACCGTGGCGATGGCCTCAATTGACGAGCTATCGCTCTCGACGCTCGAGTAGCTTGCGATATTGCCGCGGTCCTGGATGTACCAGGTGCATTCGCCCAGGTCAGAGAGGTCGGCGCGGGCATCGGCAAACTGCTGGTCGGCGGCGGCACGGCGCTGGTCCAGGTCGGCTTGCGCCTGCGCACGCTCGTCGCTGCCCTCGGTCATACGGTCAATGTTGCGCTGTTCAATCCCAAAGAGCATATTCGTCTGGCGCTCGGCCGCATCCAAGCTTGCCGGCGTGTCGACCGTCAGCTCCTGAACGCGCGCCTTCTCACGCTCCTCGCGGATCTTCTCGATATTGCCCTTGACCTCATTGATCTTTGCCGTGTAGGCATCCGAATAGGAGTTGAGGCTCTTGGCTCCTTCAACGATCACGTGGATCGCGGAGTAAGAAGAAGATGTCGCGGCATCCTCGCTCACATAGAACTTATAGTCCGCCGCTGAAGCAGCGCGAAAGGCGTTAACCGTCGAGTCGGAGCTCACGTCGGTGGGATCGAGAACCTCGGCCGTGATAGTGTAATCCCCATCGGCAAACTGGTCCTTGGCGCTTTGGTTCGACGAGCTCGCGTCATTGGCGGCAAAACTCACCGTATCGCCGATTTTCTTGCCCGAAGCCTTCAAGAACTTCGAAGTCACCGCGACCTCACCGGCGCTCTCGGGCAAATCGCCGCTTACCAGCACCGGTTGATCGATATTCTCCTTGGAAAGACTCTGCACGACCACGCGCTCGCGCGTTGTACCCACGGCGGTGTAGGCGGTCTCGGTGTAGATGCCCTCGGCCGTCTCGACGCCGTCGACCTCTTGAATGGCTGCAAGATCGTCGCGCGTAAGGCCATAGGTCGACTGCACGTTAATGTCATAGACATTCTGCTGGTCAAAATAGGCGTCGACCGAATCGCGCAGATCCTCGCAGCCCGCCTTAAGACCGCACATCACGCTCACGCCAAGCGCGGTGATGACCACGATAGACAAGAAGCGTTTGAGGCTGCCGCGAATCGTGCGGTAGATGCCACGGCGAAAAACCGTCGGCACCATGTCGTTTGAGCTTTGGGCGGTACGGTAGGTCGCGAACTCCCGGTCGCGGCCCGCGTGCTCCGTATCGTGGTTTTGGCTGTTTTGGCGGTCCTGATCCATGGGCGCTACCACTCGATCGTCTCGATCGGCACGGGATTTTGCTGGACCGTCTCGCTCTCCACGCAACCACTCTTAAAGCGAATCAGGCGATCGGCCATGGGCGCCAGCGCGGAGTTATGGGTGATGATAATGACCGTGATGCCCTGCTTGCGACAAGTGTCCTGCAGCAACTGCAAAATCTGCTTGCCGGTTTTGTAATCGAGTGCACCCGTGGGCTCGTCGCACAGAAGCAGCTTGGGATTCTTGGCCAGTGCGCGGGCGATG
>JAIJJM010000003.1 GCA_022728415.1 Collinsella sp.
CCCCTATGCGGGAGGGGCCGGGCATAGGGGGATCGCCCCCATTGCCCGGCCCCTCCCGCATAGGGGCGTCCGACGGCATCATCGAGAAAGGAGCGTCAGCCATGAGCGTAGACAGGAACGGGAGAAGCCACAGGCCCGCCGGCCTGCCCAAAGGGTATGCGGGCACGTATGACGGGAACGACGCCGGGTCGGACGCGTTTGACATCCAGCCCCCCGATCCGGCGATCCTGAAGCGCATGGGCTCGCACGTGCCCGACCCGGTGGCCGACGCGTTCGCGGACCATCTCGAAGAGACGGTCCGCGCATACGGGCAGGACACGACCCGCCTGTCCGTCAACCGCAACGACGGGAGCCTGATCGTATCGGACACGGCCTCCGGGCATGCGATCCTCGTCCGCCTGCATGCCGACCCGGATGCGGGCCCGTTCACGCCGGCCGACGGGAACGGCCGGTGGTATTCCGGCGAGGTCGGTTCGGGCGGCCTGCACGGCGACCCGAGGGACGTGGATGCGTTCCGCGCCGAATTCGAGGACCTGGGCGTCCTCGGCCACGACCGGATCATGCGCATGCGCGAAGGCGAATACGATGAAGCGTGGGCGCCGGGGCCGCACGACACGTGGACCAGCATGCCGTTCGCCTGGCATCGGCATGATCTGGATGAGAACCGGCCGATACGGCTCGAAGCGCCGGACGGCGACCGGTACGACGACGATCCCGCCCATCTGAAATGGGCGGTCAACCGGTGCGCCCACCCCGATCCGGCGGATTTCACGGAGGGGCTCGACGACCGGCTCGACCGGAGACTGGAAGACCCGAACCAGGCCGTCACCTGGAATCCCGCGTACGGGTGGACGGCGCCGGACGATCCGACCCGGCCGGACCCCATCGACCGGACGGAGCGTGCGGACATGCGCGCCGACTACGTCGGCGACGCGGACGGCATGCTCGAGGACGCGTACGGCAGGCCGGACCCGGAATGGGCGGCGGACCGGTTCGACGAGCGCATGGGCCTTTACGAGGACCATGTGAGGAACGGGGTCGTCGAACAGTTGAACTCGGACGCGGACCTCGACCCCAAGGGCATGCGCCGGCTCGCTGAATGGGCCGCGCGCCGCGACGACGACACGCTGCGGGCGGAGGGCATGGCCTGGCTGGAACGCAACCCCGCCTAGGCGGGATCCAACGCGGCCGCCCTCCTGGTGGCGGCCATGCCCATCCGGCATAGGATCGACGCCTGGGCGGGCGTCATGCCGCCGCCGAACCGTCCCATGAGACGGAACGCGTCCTCCATGAGAATCCGATCTCGTACGGCGGGTCGGTGACCACCGCGTCCACGCTGGCGTCCGGCAGGGAGGAGATGAGGTCGCGGCAGTCCCCCGGCATCAGACGGATGCGGCCGCCATCCCATTGCATAAGACTCATGGCCCCACGTATGCGTTCCCGCCATGCAGGCGCACGCCGGGCATGAGCACGCGGGGACGCGCATCCACGTAGGCGAGCCGACGGCTGTCGCCCGGATAGGTGCGCACGTTGCCTCCCCCATCCCGGGTCTCGTAATAGACGACCGTCACCGGCCGGCCGTTCAGGCTCGCGTCATCCCAGCCGACCACCCTGACCGGCATGCTGCTTGGCCCGTAGCCGCCCGACAGGAGAAGCCTGGCCAGCAGCCTCTCCCCCATATCGCGTCTCGAAACAACCATGGGAACCGGTATGCGTCACCCGACCCCATGCAAATCCGGAGGGCCCATGCAATTCCTGTCCCATATGCAACTCCGAACCCGTTTTTTAATGCCGATTCAGCCCGGACGCCCCCCCTGTACGCCCTTTTCAGGCGGGCGTGTCGTTCATGGTTTGCGGGCCGGCAAACGCAAAAGCCCCGAACCTTCTATGGTCCGGGGCTCGCCTATCACGATAGTTCAGATCTGATCACGGTCGGAATCCTTCTTTCCGCCGGTCCGCCGATATTCCTCCGACGCGATATGGTCGACCGCGAAGTCGGCTATCTGGTCGCGCAGTCTCGGAAACATCTCCTTGTCTGCCTCTTGCCGTTGGGCCATGATCCATATCAGGCCGAAAAGGATGCCGCCGCCCAGCAGCCCGTAGCAGTTCGCGTCGGCCGGCTGGCGGGATGTCAGCATGAAGCCGCCGGCCCAGTAGCCGATGCACAGCATGATGCCGAGCGCGTGCATGCCGATCGCGAATGGCGTCTCGTCGTCGTCCATGATGCCGATCACGCACAGGAGCATCAGGATGATGAGCCAGAATGCGACAGCCCACAACGGCGACTGGATGATTCCGGCGAACAGCGGCGTATGGTTCGCGGCCAGCCAGGCGAGAATCGGCCCGCGGTTGAATGCGAACACAATCGCCATAATAAATAGGACGATTGCCGTCCACGCGAGACGGCGCACGGTTTCCAGACTCATGACTCCCCCTTCTGTCGCCTTTCCTTCTTCCCCGGACAATCCGAACATCATCGGTTTTCTTCCTTATTGTCGAAACCGTCTTCCGGCCCGTAGTCGCCATCATCCAGCGTCCATTCGCCTGTCCCGTCCGACCCGGTCTCGAACGCGATGGTCGTGTTGCAGAACCCGCAGCGTTCGATGGTGATGGAGGTGCGCCCGTCGGCCGTCAATCCCTGCGCCCACCATGGCTGGAACGGGTGCCCGCATCCGGAACACGGTTGCGGATCACGCAGCAGCCCTTTGTTCTCGCAGAGGAACAGGGCGCGGGCTTCGATGGGTGGATGCCAGCCATGCCAGCCGACGGGCCGCCCGTCCCATGCGGGCGGCAGCCGGAAATCGGTCAGGTCGGCGGGCCATTCCAGACCGCTCATCGGTCCAGCTCCTTTTCGCATTCGTCGATGATTCGCCGGATATCCTCGCCGGTCCAGAAACCGTAATGGTCGAGCCTTGCGGCGACCGCCCGAATCAGGGGCCTGTTGTTCCTTGCCGCGAGCCGCGCCCTGACCCACAATGAGTCCATGATCTCGCCGGTGGAGCCCATCGCCGGGTCGATACGGTGGATGATCGCCGCGTTCACCAGCTCCATTTGCACGTCGCCGCCGATGCGGAGCGCGTCGGTCCGGTATTCCGGATATTCCAGGGTCACGGCGAACCCGGCCATGGAGATGATCGTCTCCGTCTGCAATCGGACGGACATATCATCGTCCATACCGGTGGCGTACTGCTGGCTGGTCTCTCCGGTATCGTCCTCCCGCAGCATGATTCCTTGTTGCGCGTATCCGAACCGATAGCCGACCATCGCATGACCCGCCTCGTGCAGGCGGAGGCGCATCGGAGGTTCGGGCGGCTTGGAATGGCGGATTGCCCGGAGTTTCGTGATCCACCAGTCGTGTGTGTCCATCATCGAGGCCTCCATGCCAGTCGTATCAGCGAATCCGTCAGGGCGATCAGCAGACTGACGGTCAGGCATACGATGAAACCGGCCAGCGCGACCGTGAACAGGATGATCGACATGCGCCCGTGCTCGAGGATCATCAGCCAAAGGAACGGGATGGACAGCCAGCCGAAACGGAAATGCCAGCGCCGCCTGCTGTCGGACAGCCAACCGGCGGCATCGGCTCCGCCTGCTGTCATCCAATACCAGATAGACCAGAACGGGAACAGGAACGCCACGACGATCCACATGCCCTCCGGCTGGAAAAGGGAACCCCACCAGTCGTAGGCGGAACGAATCAGCTCCATCATCTGCGGCCTCCGAGCATCACGTCCAATACGACGGACAACGGGACGACATCATGGTTGGCGTGCGTCTTGCATACGGACCCGTACCAGCCGGTCGAAGGCATGTCCTCGCAGTCGGGGCCGTCCGAACGCATCCAACGGCGGATCGCGACCACGGGTTTGCCGCAGGATTCGTAGTCCCCGTCGCGGGATACGCCGGTCGTGCAGCCAAGCCGAAGCAATGTCGGGTCGCATAAGGCGAAAATCCGCATCGGATCATATGGCAATATGCCCGGCAGCGGTGGTATCAGCGACGGGTCACGCTTCCAGCAGCCGGCATCGGACACGGCCTTCAACACCTCCGCCAACGGGACCACATCATGGTGCGCGTGCAGCTTGCACGCGGGCCCGTACACGCCCTCCTCGGGCAGAAGCTCGCAATCGTCGTACCCGTCATCGCGCGTCCAACGGCGAATCGCCACAGGTGGTTTGCCGCACATGTCGAAGTTCTCGCCCTTCCAGCATCCGGCCGCACAGCCGAGTCGCAGGGCCGACGGGTCGCATTGGGCGGCGACGAGTTTCGGGTCGTACGGCGTTGGTTTCTTGGTTTTGCTCATATTTCCAGCTCCTTCTGCTCCATGGCGGGCTCCACGTCCATCGAATCCTTCAATCCCTTGATGTGCTCGCGGCCCAGACTCCGGGTCATGCCGAACAGCAGTTCCAATGCGGGACGTTCGCGCGGGAACCGGCGCGACGGCTTCACGCACTTCAGTACTTCACCGCGCCCGTATTCGGTGACGGGCGTGTAGATGCCGACGCCGAACGGATTGTGTTCGCGCGCGTAGCCCACGAGGGTCGGCGGGACGACCACATAATTCAGGTCGGCGATGAAGTTGAGGCCGTGCCCGGATTCGAAATCCTGCTTGCAGGATTTCACCTCGTAGGCCAGGAACTCGGACTGCTCCAAGCCGGACGGCAGCGTGTTCCTTGGCTTGAACCGCATGAAATCCACGCGGATCGGGTGCGCGAGCGTGTAGTCGTACGTCACCTCATTCGCCCAGTAGATGCGCGGATCCGGGTAGTGGAACACGTCTTTGATGAGCATGAGGCCCAATGCGGCGGTGATGCCGGGGTGACTCATGTTTTCCCAGTCGTATTTGGTTTTCTTCAATGTCGGTTCTTTCTTCGCTTTACTTTGTATACCTTATATGGTATATTTGTGGTCATGTGGAAGATAGAGATGGACCCCATCAAAGACTGGCTGACCGGCCTCGACCGAGAATCCAAACTGCAGATCCTCGCCGCCGTCGAAGTCCTGAAAGAACAAGGACCCAACCTCAGACGACCACTGGTAGGCAAAATCGAAGGCTCCAAAATCAAATCAATGAAGGAACTCCGACCCGGCTCCGCAGGCAAAAGCGAAATACGAATACTGTTCGTGTTCGACCCGAACCGGCAGGCGATAATGCTCGTCGGCGGAGACAAGCAAAACAAATGGTCGAAATGGTACAAAACGGCCATACCGGAAGCGGAAGACCGGTATGAGGCGTGGCTTAAACAGAACAACAGATGAAAGGAATCGACATGAGCTACACTCCGGAACAGTTCGCGGCCGACAGCGGTATCAGCCGCGCCGAAATCAACGAGGCGAAGGACCGTCTTCTCGAAGAGATGCGCCTGTACGAGCTCAAGGAGACGCGCAAGCGGCAGGACGTGACCCAGAAGCAGCTCGCCGAACGCATGGGCGTCAGCCAGAAGCGGGTCAGCAGCCTCGAATCCGGCGACGTCGACAAGACCGAAATCCGCACTCTGCGCAGATACCTCGATGCGATTGGAGGCAAGCTGCAAGTCAATGCGGTCATGCCTGACGGGCGTACCCTGCAACTGGTCTGAACCGAAACGTCCCATCAAATCACCGGCTTCCAGTCGATGTACGGTCTGCCGGCCTCCACCCAAGCCTTGTGGTTGATACGATGCCGTTTGGTCAGCCGGTGCGCCCGAAATCTCGCCCATGCGATGAGACCCGGCACCGGATGGCTGTCCCGTTCCGCGATGACGGCCTCGCCGCAGCAATAGCACTCCCATCCGTACGACGCCGGAAACAGTGCGGACGCCACGAGCCCGAGGAACACGAGCGCCGCGACGGCCGGCAGCGTGACGAGGCCGAGGATGTATCCGATCCAGAACCCGCTCACCGTTCCGCCTCCTTCAATAGTTCCCCGTCGGGGCCGGCCAACCCGACCCTGTGCCCGTCAATGATGAAGCGCCCCTGTTCGAGCCGGCCGTCCTTCAGCCAGCGTGCGGGGGTGTTGTCCGCGGGCAGGTCGTATGCCGGGCAATCCGCCCCATCGCAGCGCAGATGTTCGATGCCGTACATGTTCTCGGCATGCGTTGCGAACGGTTCCACGCCATTGGGTCCGGATGCCGTCGCGAACAGCAGCGCGATGACGGACGCGACGAACCCCAGGGCCATCACGGCCGTGATCCGGACGTTGGCTTTCACGAATTCCTCGGACGGCCCCATGAAGGCGATGCCGCCCACGAATGCGATGACCATGCCGGCGAAGCAGAACACGGACAGCACGGCGAGGATGATGGCCGTCCTTTCACCCGGTCGCACCGCCTCGGACACCGTTTTCAGCCATTGCGAATAGTCCACCATCACTCCACCGCCTTCAGCGGTTCGCCGTCCGCGCCGGCCAATCCGACCTTATGGCCGTCCACGAGGATCGTGCCGCGGATGAGCCTGCCGTCATGCATCCAGCTGGCCGGCGTCCGATCATCCGGCAGCCCGTAGACGGGGCAGCCGCCGTCGCAGGCGATCCGTTCCACTCCGAACACGCGCTCCGTCTCCCGTGCGAACGTGTTGTCTTTCGGAGGCTGGCAGAACGCCAGGTACAGTCCACCGACGAGGCCCACCACCAGGACCATCGAACCCAGTACGAAGATGCCGCGTATGACGCCTTCAATCCGTTCGCCCATTCGGGCGATGAAAATGGAGCCCGCCACCAACAGGACGGCGATTCCAAGGGACGCCACCCATTGGATCGGATCCCGGTTGACGGATTCCAGCCATTGCGAATAGTCCACCATTATTCCGTAGCCTTCCTTGTGGATTCGTCGAGTCTGTCGGCCGGAAGCCGCAAGGCGAGCGCCAGCCCATGTCGTGCTTCCGGCCGGTAGCCGCGGCTGTTGATGGCCGCACGCCATGGCTGGCCGCCGATGTCGAGCGTCGCCATCGTGTCGGCGTCCTCGCCGTCCGTGATATATACTCCGATGATGTATTTTCTTCCGGCCATCACGCCCCCCAGCTGACCGGGATGTCCGCGTTTGTCGCCGTCTCCAACAGGAGCCGAAACGACTGGATGGTATCCTCCTTGCCTTCCATGGGGTCGAACCGGATGCCGTCGCCGTTGTTCATGCCGGTCTCCAGCATGAAAGCCACCTGACTGTCCGCCCCGAGGAACGCGAGCCCGGTGCCCGCCTCGACCCATTCCCCGCGATCCCTGTCCCAACGGAAGTTCAGATACCGGCCCATGCCGTGATGCACGTCCGCACCGATCCACATGGAACGGCAGCAGTCCAGGAAAACGGGTGACGTGATGGTCACGGCCAAACCGGATTCCACCGAACCGGAGACGAACGGGATACGAGCCGCCAGCATGGCGGCCAACGGCCTCAACCACTTCGCATCGCCGCCGGCGGGCATGCCCCCGTCGCCGGTCATGCGGAACGTGCCGTCCGGGCCGAACTCCCAATCGTATTCGACCGGATTGTCGCCGGTCCCGTCGTTGGTCTCCACGGTGATGCGTTCGACGCTCATTGCCTCTCCTTAATCCATTGGGCCAGATAGTCGCGCACGTCATCAACCGTGCCTTCCTTGCCGGTGTCGAAGCCGTCCGGCTGCCAGGTGCCGTCCGACATGATCAGCAGGTCCAGACTGATGGGATGGTCTTCCGCACCTTGGCTTTGGAATATGACGGCGCCGGTTTCGACCGGGTCGCCGTTCGAGAACAGGTCATCCCAGTACACGTCATCCGCCTCCAATGCCTCGACCCTGCCAAGACCGGCGACGGTCTTCCGGTAGCCATCGAGAATCTTCTCGCGATTTCTGACCGCTTCGATCAGCCGACTTGCCGCATGCGTCGGATCGGCGGGCAATAGCGCACGGAACACGCTTTCGCCGACCTCGAACACCAGATAGTCCGGATCCGAAGAGCGCGTGGCGGGGATACCTGAATCGTTCAACCGTTTCACGGCCTTGTCGGCCTCGTCCATGATGCCGCGGTCCTTGCGCCACTGGTCGTATCCGACGTCGAACAGGACCGTCATGGTCGTCTCATAGTCGGTGTCGAAGGTCGTTGTTTTCGGATGCCACCAGCCGTCGGAAACCGTCCAGTGGATCAGGTTCCCGTCGAATTCAAGGCGAATGCGCCAGTAGTCGAACGGTCCGCTTCGTGTTTCGAATGTGGATTTGCAGTCGAACAGTCTTCTCAGGTTCGACCATTCGTACGGTAACATCGGCGTGATTTTGAGCAGAATGATGTTGTCGGCCATCAACCAGTGACAGTCTGCGAAGAAACGAATCTCGGGCGTGACGACGCTCATTCCCTGCACCATCCTCTCTGTTTCGTCTCCACATACATGGCGTCGCGCACCTCGGTGTCGTTCCAACCCCATTCGCGGGCGAGATGCAGATAATGCCCGCCTATCGCGTCGATGACTGATTGCAGGCCGGCCCGGTCCGGCACCCCGTAGTCGTTGGCCTCGGAATCGAATTCCATCCAGTCCGCTTCGGACACCGACCCTGAATCATCAGGGTCTTCGCTGGCCGGCTTCCACGGGCCTTGGTTCGCGTGTTCAATGACGTAGGGCATGCCGGTCAGTCCTTTCCTTCGATGGGTTTGATGTTGGCGGCGTCGACGAACCAGTCGCGGTAGGCCAGCTCGTCTGCGTCGTTCCAGTCGAGCCGCATGCGAACCACCTTGGACAGGCAGTCGAAGCAGCAGTTGACCGGCATGCTGACCAACCCCTCTCCGTCCTGCGGGTCGTTGACCACCTGCACGGGGATGATGATCGGCGTCGTACGGTCGTTTGCGATCAGGCGTGAGCAGATGTCGCATCTCGTCCGTCCGGTAATCTTCGATGCCAGGCCTCGCATGAGGGATCGAAACGATTCCAGGCCGCCCTCCGGCTCGATTGAAAATCGCGGTTCCATGGTTCACTGTCCTTCCGTCTGTTCGCGGCGTTCGTGCTTGGTGCCGCGGGATTCAAGCACGGGCTCGTCGTCAAGCCACCGGTTCGCGTAGTTGCTGGTATGCTCCCCGTGCAGGGCGAGCAGGATGCTGGCGTGATAGTCGCACAAATCGATGCTCCGGTTGATGATCCGGGTGCGCGTGCCGCCGAAATAGGAGCCGTCGTCGTAATTGTCGTTTGCGATGATCGGGAAGCTCACATTCCAGTACAAGGGGTTTTCGGCGAGGCTGCCGCAGCCCTTGATGTCGCAGGAATGCCGTTCGACCGTCGGTTTCGTGATGTTCGCCATGGGGAGTGACTCCTTTCGTTCCTATCCCATGCATGCGTCCCCGACGAGCCGTCCGGATAGTCGGCGCCGTTCCTGACGGCTCGTCCGATTCCCCGCTCCAGGGCGCGGTTCAGATCCGCCGCCTGTCCGACGCCCAGGTCGATGACATGCTCGGGCGCATCCTCGTCCGTCCGGAACGGAGCTGTATGGTCGGCCATCCGGTGCAGTCGAATTCGACATGGCCCTCGCAGTCATCCACCTGCCAGAGGGGCTGGTGCTCGTCACTCATAGATGTTCGTGCTGGCAGTTTTCGCATAATGGCATGCCGCACACGTATCCGCCGTTGAACCCGTCGCAGTCATGTGTGGCGTGACGACCGCAGTCGATGCACCACTGGTCGATATGGGCCCGGCAGAAACGGGTTCCTTCCACGGTCGGATCGCCGCACGGATTTGTGGCGTACACGTCCCAATATTGGCAGCGGCCGTCCGCATCCTTGTTTTCCTCTTCGAGTTCGGGCGTCAGCTTGTCGAACTCCTCCAAGCCCTGGGATATCGCCTTCACCTCTTTCGCGGAATCCAAATATTCCCTTCCGAAATAGAAGATGTCATCGCAGACGTCAATCAGCTTCCCGATGTTCTTCTCGCCGGCGACAAGGGGCTTGAGACGGGTGATTTCCTTGTCGGCGGCGTCGCGTTTCCGTTCCGCCTCGCTCAGGGGCTGCTCGAATCCGTGATAGCGGCGTCGGCCGATCCAGCCGCGCTGCCTGTCGGCCTCGCGCCTCTCCTGTTCGTCCGTTAGCCATTGCTCATGCGTTTCCGCTTCCTGCCTGTCATCGAACTGCCTGCCATCCGAAGTGGTGTATGTGATGCTTGTTTCGACACTCATGATTCCTCCAACTGGTATCCGATGTGACGCAGCGCGTCCGTGATGGTTTCGCCCGATTCGCCGCCAAGCGGCCGCCCGCCATATTTGTCGTATATCCGCCATTCGCCGGACTCGGTCTGATAGGCATACACGGTGCCCGCCGGCTTCCCGTCCGGCGCCGTCAGTTCGATCGTCTTCGATTCGCCCCGCTCCGACCGCCATCGTGCGATGCCGTGCGCGCGTTCCGTGAGCGTCAGGCTCGCGCCGTCCAGTCCGGCCTCCAACAGGCTCATGTATTGGCTGTCATCGTTTTCGTGGATATGCCAGTCGTCGCCGTAGTTGTCCTCCATGCCGACAAGCAGCAGGGGCAGGCCGGTGCCGGTGATCGTGGGATCGTCTCGCACAATCTCGAACGGTCGATCCACCTCGTCGAACGCGGATTGCCAGACGATCCAGCCCTTGTCGCCTACTCGCGGCGAATCCGGGCCATAGCCGTCGTCCTGCCGGTCGTCGTAATGGAACCGGTCGAGCAGCCGATGCTCGAAGCGTTCGTCAACCGGATTCATCGTCCGTTCCCCTCTCTCATATTTGCGCGTTCGCGATGATGCCGCGGATGTGCAGGCGGGCAGTCTTCCCGTCCACGTAGGCGAAGGGCACCATGCCGTTGATGCCCGGATGATCCTCGTGCGAGGATCCGAACGCGACGTACGGGAAACCGGCGAGCATGACGGGCATGAGCTCCATCGAACCATACCGGCCTTCGATGACGAACCGTCCGGTCTGCGGGGAGTGGGACCATTCCACGTGATCCGATGATTCGAGTTCCGACGTGATGATATGGGTGATTTCGTCGAGCGTCATGGCCGGTTCCTTCCCGTCGTGTTTTTTCAATCGCCCCCACGCATGCGTCCCCGTTTCACAGGCCCTTCGCCGTGAGGATCGAATCGGCTTCGCCGGTGAAGTCGTGCCGGCGGCGCAGCCGTCCCGCCTCGTAGCGCGCGCCGCGCGCCGTCGGGTCGATGTCGCGCGCGAATCCGGCCATCACATCCGGGCCGATGCGGTGCGCGTATCGGAGCGCCGTATACGGGTCGGCGGCCCGGACGAGCGCGCGCTCGCCGCCCGGATGCTTCCCGCACGCGATCTCCCAGGTACCGGGGTCATCGCACCAGCCGATCAGCCGTTCCAACTGGGCGGGCGTGCAATCCTGGCTGGCGATCAGCTGGTAGGCGACATCCGCCGACCATGACGGGCTCGTCTCCTCCATGAAGCCGATGAGCAGGGAAATCTGGCCTGGACGGAGTCTCGCATGCGCGGCCAGATCCGCCATGACGCCGTCCCCGTGCTCGAACAGGGCGAGCAGCTGGGTTCCGTCCAGGGTGGCTATGAAATCGTCGAATCGTTCCATGCCCCGGGTATGCGTCCCTGATCGGGGACGCGCCAGATGACGCTGGCGGGGCGCCGACCGTCCGCATACCGGTAGCGGAACCGTATGTACGGGTGCCGCCCGCGCCCGCGTGCGCCGATGGTGACGGGGATGCGGAACCGTTCGCCGGGCCGCAGGGTGACGGGCGGGCGGAACCCGTCCAGGCCGGCCCCGTCATACCCCTGTCCGTCCAGCAGGGTGACGGGACGTGGGGCGATTACGGTCGCGTACACGCCCCGATCATCCCTTGCGATGTCGGACCAGACGGGGTCGTGGACGGGATCGTCCGGATCCGGACGGCAGGCCTCGAGCCGGGGCCGCTCCTCGAAGCATTCATGCAGTTCGTCCATGCGGTCCGACTATGGGCGCAACGGAATCAGCCCCGCTCCGCCGTCATGCGCGCGTACGAATCGAACAGGATCTTGAGGCGCGCGTCGTCATCGTCCCCCAGCCGTCTATCCGCGCCGAACGCCACGTCCGCAACCTTGTCCAATTCCCGGTGGGCGGCGCGTAGGTCGGTCGGCATGTAGTCGGGATCGTACAGGTCTGCCAGGGACTGGCCGGGATGGTTGGCTCGCGCCGCCAGCACGTTCCTGCCGGCCTCGATCAGGGCCATGCGGGTGTCGTCGTCGAGGGCGGGCAGGGGCAGGTTGTTCCAAATCACCGTGTTGCTGAAACGGCAGCGTGATTCCAGTCGCCCTCCAATCGTCTGCTGCCATGTCATGAACATGCGTGATTCGATGACGGCGAATGCGAGGCCATCCCGGTCGGGACTGGTGTACACCATGTCGCCGGCGATGATGTCCGGCGTGTACCAGTCGCAGGTCATGTATTCCCGATCCTCGCTGAACACCTTCGGGATCGCAAGATAGTTCATGGACGGCTGATGGTCGTCACGGAACAGCCAAGGTGTCGCACGATGCCTGTAGGCATCGCCCTTCATTGGAGCATTGCGACGGTATTCGGCGCATGCGTCGACACGCTTCTTCAGGAACGAGGATTTCCTCAGTTCCCCCGGCTCCGCGTCCCTGAGCCATAGGCACCAGCGGTCCGTGCCGTTGATGAGCTCGCGTCCCATGCGAAACGGCCGGACGAAGCGTGCGGCGATGGGATCGGCCATGGCCTTGGCATATTCCTCCTGGTCGGCGAGCAGCAGGTTGCCTCCATCCAGGGGCATGGAACCGGAATCGGTGACATCGAGAAGAGGCGAGACCGGTCCCGTCTTCTGGCTTCGTTTGCCTACGTACAGGTCGGGGGCGTCTATGAGATACCCGTTGATGTTGTCCACGGTGCGGGCGGTCGGCTCCCCATTGATGTCCGCGTATTCGAACAGTACGGGCGCGGGCTTCGCTTTCCTGCCCAGGCCGATGATGATGACATGGACGTGCGCGTTGTCCGTGGACTGGGCGTCCCATGCGAACGTGCGGTGCGCGAAACGGATATGCCAGCCGTCCGCATGCAACGGTTTGAACAGGGGTCCCACGGGCTGCCCCTGGGTGATCGAATTGGTGGTGACGAATGCGAACGCCGCATCCGGTTTAGACAGGTAGGAGGCGGCCTTCCGGTACCATCCGGTCGCGTAGTCGAGATACCCGTCATACTGGCGGCCCCACACGGTCTTCAGATCATCGGTCTGACCGGCGGTCTTGGTGACGTGGCCGATGAACGGCGGGTTGCCCATCACGTAATCGCATTGGCCGCCGGGCAGCAGGGTGTTCCAGTCTAGGCGCAGCGCGTTGCCCTGCATGATGTGCGCCGTGTCCGTGAACGGGAGCCGGGGCAGTCCCGTGATGGTGGATTCGGTGTCGTCCAACGCCTGCTGTTCCGCGATCCACAAGGCGGTTCTCGCCACTGCGCACGCGAACCCGTTGATCTCGATGCCGTGGAAGTGGCCGATGCTGACCCTGACCGGATTCAGGTCGTCGCCGAGGTCGAGGGCGAGCTGACCGTCCCTGTCCAGATCGGCGAGGATCCGGTTCTCGATGCGGCGCAGTTCCAGGTAGGTTTCGGTCAAGAAGTTGCCGGAACCGCAGGCGGGGTCGAGGAACCGGAGGCCGGCGATCCTGTCGTGCAGCCTGTTGAGCGCGTTGGTGCGGGCCCCGCCGGCGACCGGTTTCGCTTCGGCCTGTTCGAGCTCCGATTTCAGCCCGTCGAGGAACAACGGGTCGATGAGACGGTGGATGTTCCTGACGGACGTGTAGTGCATGCCGCCCTTGCGCCGTTCGTCATGGCTGAGCGTCTCCTCCATGAGGGAGCCGAAGATGACGGGGCTGATGCCGCTCCAGTCGAAGCCCTCGCTGATGTCCAGCAGGGCGTCACGCAGCTCCCCGGTCAACGGGGGCACGTCGATCCGGTCGGCGAACAGGCCGCCGTCCACGTAGGGGAACGCCTTCAACGGTTCCGGCAGGTAACGGCGCCGCCTCTCGATCGGGGTGTCCAGCACCTCGAACAGGTTATGGAGGTCCTCGCCCAGCCGGTCGGGCGTGGATGCCGCCACGTAGTCGCGGAGCGCGTCCGGTTTGAACAGGTTCGCGTCCTCCGCGTACAGGCAGAACACGAGGCGTACGGTCAGCATCGCCAGCGCGTCATGCTCCGCCGGATCGTCCGGATGTTCGAAGCATTTCGCCAAAGAGTCATGCAGTCTGGCGACCCGTCGGCCGGCCTTGACCGACAGCCGCTCCTGTTGTACGACGCGGGAGTTCTCGTGCGTGAACAGGCGGCCGATCTCGCTGATATGGTTCGGCAGGTCGGCAAGCGTGAACTCCGATTGCGGCGTGCGGGCCAACGGGTCGGCTTCCAGATCGTAGAGGCGGAACAATCCGAAATTGCAGGTGATGAGCACGGACGGGCGTTCCGATGGCGGCAGGCTGTCGGAATACCGTTTCGCCTGTTCCACCGGGGTGACCATGGTTCCCTGACGTGGTTCCGGCCTGTCCAAATCCACGTCGAGGCTCTTCTGCTCGACGAGCACACGGGCTTGGATCATGAGCGCGTCGATGAACCCGTCCAATGCGGTGCGCCGTTCGAACCAGAGCGTCTGCCTGTCGCTCGTGTTCGGGATGAGCAGCACCTTGTCCAACAGGTCACGCCAGTACTGTTGGGTGTCGGATTTCTCGTCGCCACGTCCCGCCCATGATTCGGCGAACTTGGCCGCCCTGCTCTTCAGATCATCCATGATCCCCAATGGTATCCGGTTTCCCGCATGCTGGTCGGATATCGACCACATCATGCGGCGTGATCGTCCATAGGCAGGCCTGGATCCACCGGTCCGGCAGATGCGCAGGGTCCACTATCGCGTTCTCCCTATACTGGAACCGTTTCTTTTCGGCCGGATCGTCCCAATGCTCGTCCAGCCACCGGTTGTACTCAGCGGGCGGCCATGCGCCGGCATCCAACGGGGCGCACGGCCAATTGTTGATGACGCAATGGTACTGATCGAAATCCGTGCACAATACACGGCTCTCATCGACCCGCAGGTGCAGGAGCTCCAACCCGTCGTACTGGTTGCGGAAGCCGGGATACCGGCGGTCGGGACGCGTATGCGCCCGGCCCTTCGAATCGACCCAACGGGCCCACGCCCACAACGGGGCCGCGTCCGGGTTCGGACACGGCATGCCCTTGTGTTCCATTTCGCCCATCATCCACCGGTAGGCGGGTGAAATCGCGTTCCACCAGTCCGCGTCGCCGGCGATCGACTGTTTGCGGGCCGCCGACCATGAGGGCGTGTACGAGCCGGAACGCCCGAACGACTTCACGATGTCAGGCCACCGTTGGAACGAATACAGGTCGATCATGCGTCAGAACCCCCAATGGCCCTTGTGCCCGTCGCCGGCCGTCTCGAACCGTACGACGGGGCCGGCGGGCGGGTCGTGGATGAAATCCTCGATGAGGTCCATCTGGGGGCGGCCGATGCCGATCGCGGAATCCGGGCCGACGCCAAGCACGGGAGCCTCGTGCGGTGTGGTCTGGATGGCGAGCCCCGCATTGTAGGTGGTCTCCTCGTCGTCCAGCCACACGATCGGCCGGTCCTGTTTCAGCGCGTCGAGGATGGTGCGGCGTTTGCCGGTCAGGATCCCGTCGCGGGTGACGGGATCGTACCAGCGGATGGTCGGCCAGTCGACGCCCAACGCCCGGTTCAATTGCGCGGTTTCCGGCTGCCAGGTGGTCAGCCACCATTTGTCCGCGTCCAGGGCATCCAGTCGGGCGACGAGCTCCGCGTTCCACCGGATCGTGAACCGTCGGCCCAGGTCGCGGACCAGTAGGCGCTCCCTGCGGTCCGGCCCGAACCAGTTGTCCGGCGCGTACGCGACGCGGCGCGGATCGTCGGATTCCATCCAATCGGTTCTCCCCTGCCGACGCATGACCTTGTCATCGGGGAACTGGTTGATGACCCCGTCGAAGTCGATGAACACCAGTGGTCTGGTCACGCCCGTCCCCTCTCCCGCCGGGCCCGTCTTCCACCCAACCGGCCGCGCGTGCCAATCGGGTGGAAGACGGGCCCCCGATCCGTCCGGTGTGGACGGAGTCGGATCTTGGCCGCGATCCGCCAACGCCAAGAATCCAATCGTAGTCACTGACGCCGTTTTTCGGCGCGAACAGCAGATACCGTATGCGTTCCGGCGGCTGGTCGCCGTACGAGTCGACGGCCCGTCCGAGCAGTCGGAGCCGGTGTTCCGCGGTCTTCGAGGCACTGTCGCCCGTCTTCCACGAGACGAGCATCCTGACGCTGACGCCCAACATCCGGGCCATTTGAGTGGAGCTGAGCCCGCTGCGGTTCTGGATGCGTTGCACCTCGGATATCATCAGATCATCTTCTCCTCCCTGATGCCCAGGCAACCGGGCATGCCGCCCCGCGACGGGTCGGGCATGAACTGCGCCGGCTCATGCCCGATGGCCGTCAGCAATGCGTCCATGTCGAGCGCGTACAGGCCGCTGTTCGACTGTCCGTTCAGTTCAATCACGTGGGGGCGGTCGTCGTCGCCCAGATACAGGTCGATGACGTACGGGCCTTCGACTTCGCCGCGTATCGCATGCGCCGCCTCGTGCGCGAACGCCTCATACAACCGTGCGATGTCGGGATGCGATTCGATGCGCCCGCTGTTGCGCGTCTCCTCCATCCGCGGATCGTACCGGTCGCCCTGGTTGTCGGCGGGCGTGAACCGTTCGATGCAGCCGGCGCCGCACGCCGGCCGGCCGCCGATTACGTGGATCCGGTACTCGTATCGCATGCGCGTCTTTTGCTGGACGAGCACCGCGTCCGGCTCGCCCTCGAACAGGGCGAGGTCATAGCCGGTCCACCGCCATGCGGCGAACGGGATGCGCTCCGGCCTCCCGCCGTATTCATCCGCCTGCATGAACGTGCCGTCCGGGTCGATGAACGCGAGCGGCAGGCGTTTGGAACGCAGCATGAACTTGGCGACCACGCCCGAACCGGGATGCCGGTCGAGCATACCATGCACCGCCGTGTCGATCATGTCCCCGTCACAGGCGACCGATCGCGCGTCGCGCCCCAGATATGGGCGCAACGAGGGCATGAGGTCATACCTGTCCGCATTCGACGGCGGCAGGGAAAGCTGATCCATATACGGTCGGAGCATGACCGTGCCGTAGTGGGCGAGCGTCATCGGATCCGGCCCCTCGTACGGCCGGCCCGCCACCCGCACATGGGGGTCGGGGAGAACACGGACGGCGGCTTCCAGGCGCGCCGCCTGTTCGCGCCAATCCTCCGGATCGCCGTCGCCCGGCACGGCCTCGCCGACATGCCGTTCCCAGGCGGTGCGGTACGCTTCCGGCGCGTCCATCACGTCGGGCGGGCATTCCCGGGGGTTGATGTCGATGAGCCAGCCGGTCAACGTTTTCCTTCCAGTTCGGGTATCCAGTTCTCCACCATCGGCCGGCGCTTCCCTTCCGGCACCGTCTGCCCGTAATAGGCGGAGCGTTCGGCGGGCGCCATGTCGATGAGCCAGTATTCGTCGCCGTCGCGCATGACATCCAGCGACCATTGGCCCGCCAGATCCAGACCGGGAAGCAGTTCCTTGACATGCGCGGCGACCAGGCTCTTCGTGGCCTCGTATTCGCGCATGAGCGACGATTCTCGCAGCTTGTAGGTGACCGCGTCGTGCCGCATGTGCGGGTTGTCGGAATCCGGCCAGTCGCGGAAACGATGGTTCATCACATTGGGATCCCAGTACGGGTGGATGCCCAGCAGCTCATCCGTGTCGCAGTCGATGAAGCAACGGTATTCGCATCGCAGCGGCAGGCCCATGTAGATGGTCGGCAGGTCATGCGTATCGGGGATGTATTCGCGGACCACCATCTCGTTCGTCGTGGAAACCCCGTACGTGACAGGTTGGCTCAACGGTCCGGCCATTTCGACCGCTTGGGATTGGAGGTACAACAGGTATTCGCCGATCTGCATGACCTCGTGCGGTTCGGTGACGTGCGCGTTGCGGAAATCATACTTGTTGCTGAACGTGCCGGTCTTGAGGAAATAAGATTCGTCCGGTTTCAGGCGGAACGCGGCCTGCGCCCACCGATCCACCACATCCAATGTGGCGGCGGTCAGCGACTCGTATTCGACGCGCGACAATTGCAACAGGGTCAACGGCGCTTTGGCTATCGTGGTCTTCGGGATGCGGAAGAACGTCTTGCCTTCGTTCGCCTTGACCAATGCGGGCAGCCAATGGCCTATGCTCGCCGGGTTCATGTCGAGCATTCGGTACATGACCGGATCCAGGTCGAGCAGGTCGAGGCCGGTGCGGAACATGCCGTACGCCTCATGCCGTTGCCACGCGGAACGTTCCGGATCCGTGGCGCGCCGCCACATATCCAACAGGAGCGGATAGTTCACCGCATCAATCTGACGGTGGATGAGCTCGCCCGCCAACTGGGGGCGCTCCCCCGTCTGCAGGGCATTCACGTCCGATTCCGTCACATACTTTTCCGGGACGGGAGCCAATGCCGGAATCGTGGTCAGACGTTCCCCGTCGAACCGGATGACGCCTGTATCCGACAGCAGTTCGCGCACGATGCGCGCATCCAACGCCAACGCCTCGTCCGACAGCCCGTGTCCGGAACGGGATTCGACAACGGTCTTCGCGTCCGGACCCAATGGTCCCGTGGGCGCATTCTTCCGGTCGAGCACGTTCGCATGGTAGGAGCGTTCGAACTCGCGCAATAGTCCGGGCGTGGTGCTGAGCATGGCGGCCGCCGTGTCCACGTCCAACGGTTGCGGCTTATCCGCGTGCGGCAGCCGGTCGAGAAAGCCGGTCATGATTCCTCCAGATCCCTGATTTGTTGCTCCAGTTTCCCGCAGGTCTTCGCCTGACCCAACGCCTTGCGCAGCCGTGGCACCAGCTCCTCGCATGAAAGTTGCCGACTGTCCTGCGGTATCGCCTCCAACAGTTCCTGCAACGTGTCCAATCCGTCATCCAACAGGGCTTTCAAGGTATTCGTTTCCCGATTTCTCCTCAACACGTCGATCCACGCTTCGGCAAGGCGGCCGCCCTCGAACAGGCGTCCGCCATGCCATTTCGCAAACACCCTGTCTCCATCGAATGCGAGAATCGTACGTGTCCGGTCGTACCGTTCCACCGGCTCCCCGTTCATGTCCACGCGGCCCAGATACAATGCCGTCCTATCATCGTCATCGGTGAACGACCAGACCTGATAGTGCGGATCCTCGCGGCGCAACCGTTCCTCCGCCATGTCGGCGAACCGGATTTCAGTATCGATTTTGTCCATCAGTTGTTCCTTTCCGCATACGGTTCCCGTATGCGTTCCACATTTCGATGCCGCCATCGGAATGTTCCGGCTCTTCTCGGAAGGATGGTGGATATTACAAAATGGGTGTACATTTGTATACATATATGTATATATTCCTTTTGGAGGTTTGCGATGGCAGCAGAAACGATCACCGTCCCATTGGACACGATCGTTCCGATCAGCAAATTCGGGCATGCGGGGGCAAGCGGCGAATTCGCCAAGGTCGAGGACGATACGCCGGTCACCGTGCTCCGCAACGGAGAACCCACCTATTTCATCATCAACGCGCACGACTACCGCATCTACCGGCAAGCGGTCATAGCTGCCGAAAACAGGCAGGCGAGACACGAGGCGCTGAACGGCATCGGCAAAAGGTTCGGCAGCGTGGACGATCTGATGGCGGACCTCGATGCTTAACGACATATCCCGGACGCCTACCTTCGAACGAGACTGGAAACGTCTGAGACGGAAGCACTACGATTCCGCCAAACTGCGTAAGGCGATACAAACCCTGATGGCCGAGGACGCGGATACGCTGATCCACACGTACCGGGATCACTCGCTGAAAGGCGAATGGGCGGGATTCCGCGAACTCCACATCGAGGGCGACTGGCTTCTTATCTACCGGATCGATCATGGCGAACTGTGCCTCGTGCTCACCCGCACCGGCTCGCACGATGCCTTGTTCGGTCGTGGAGGGAAGAACTTCTGACCGGTTCACGACGACACTTCGACCAGGATCAGTCCGACAATCGCAAACGCGAGAATCCATACACCGAACAGCACGTACCGTGCGCAGCGCATGCCCGTCAGATACCGGTCGAACATGCGGTTCCGTTCGTCAAGCATCCGATACCAGTCCGTCTCGCACCGGTCGAAATCGGCCGGGCTCATACGGGTGCCGCCGTACGCTTCCAGATGGTCGCGCAGGGACGGCATGGGCGGAGCCGGCCACGGCTCATGCCGGAGCGGGCGGAAGCGCATCGCATCCCATGCGACACGCAATCCACGTCGGAAACCGGCCCTGAAGCCGCTGTCCGTGTAGTCCATCAGCCTCTCCTGTTCCATTTCTCGACCGCCGAATGCAGGCAGGTGACGCGGGTCTGGAACGATGGGTCGATCGGAACGTGCCGGCCCGGCATGTTCCCGCCGCAGTCGCAGCGCACCGTGTACCGTTCCGTCGTATCGTCCACATCATCGTCGATTCGTGGCGTGCCGCCGCAGAACGGGCATGGTTTCAACGTCTCGTGTTCGACCGTCGCATGCCTGTTGTTATGGGAATCCCATATTCTCGTGGTTTCCATCAGAGCCGTCCTTTCCGCCTGTTTCGTTCCAGACAGTCATCCATCGCCCGTGCCACTTCTTCGTCGGTGATGTCGAACGCGGCGATCAGGTTGCCGACCGTCTGCAGCACGTCGGCCAGTTCGTCGAGCATGGCCTGACGGCGTTCGTCTCGCACGTGGCCTATCCATCCGGCCTTCGCCCTGTCCCGGTCGTTTCCGAGCTCGCCGCCCACGTTCACCCCGTAGCAGGCGAGGCAGTCCGCATGGTCGTCGAAATCCCGGCCGATGCCGCTCGGATCGTCCGGGTCGCAGGCCTTCAGGTATTGTTTGCACGCCTCGACCAGTTCGGCGCTCTCCTCAAGGTTCTTCACGGCCAGCCACTTGTCCCGTTCCAGACGGCCGAACGATCGGACATCCGGGAGATGCACGGTGCGGCTCCCCTCATGGATCGGGGTGGAATCATCGGAGGCCGGCTTCCATGGGACCTCTTCGGCCGTCCATTCGCGATCGGCGATCCGCGGCTTGCACCAGTCAAAGCGAGTGCCTTCATCATCCATCGGCCCGAAGTCGCAGCGTGCCCACGGGCCCCATTCGTGGAGCATCCCCACGGTGATGCCGGAACACGGCGCGCATTCCCATTCGCGGCCTGGTTCCTTCAGCCGGAAGATGTGCCCGTCGATCCCGTCGCCGCCCGTGATGAGCCAGAGCGTGCCATTCGCGTCGCACCAGCATCCTGCCGTGTCGGGCATGGCGGAGAACCCGGCCCTGGTCAGGTCTATTCCCACCCACTCGGTTCGCTGGAATGGTGCGGCCTGTTCCAGCTGTCCCGCGGACAGGATCTCGCCGGTGTCCGCATCCCGTATCGCGAGCCCGCCGGATTCCATGCAGGCCACGACCGTTTTCTCGTTCGCATCCCGCCACAGTCCGGGCTTATCCGGTTTCCCATGGTCGCTCATTCGTCTTCTCCGATCTGCTCGTCCAGCCATGTTTCGGCCTCGTTCAGGGTCGCGCATTGTCTCCGGATGCTGTTCTCCACGCCGGACGGCTGGCGGACGAGCAGGATCGCCGTATACCCGCCGACCATGCTCGCCACGACGCCTCCCCGCCGGGTGCGGGTGCGTTTCGGATGCTCCCACATGCGCGGCAGGCCGACGCGCGCCTCATGCTCGATCAGCATCATGCGTCCCCCTCTTCCTCCGGACGGCCCACACCATCACGGTCGAGATATTTGCGGTGCAGGCGCGTGGATTCGCGTTCGGACAGGGAATCCACCCAATCCTCGATCGCGTTCCGCCTCACCCGGTTCAGCCAGGATTCGTACCGGTCGGCGGCCTCGTTCAACGTCAGTCCGACCGCGTCGCGCAGCATGGCGGTCACCGCCATGTACGCCATGTCGTCGGTCAGCGGCGGCCCGTCCTTCGGGTGTTCCGGACGGATGCCCGCCGATTCGACGCCTTCGGGCATCGAACCATCCGACAGCATTTCCACCGCAGCCACATGCAACGGCAGGCTTCCGTCCGCACGCCGCACGAGCATTGAAGCCGCTCCCCCGAGCGACACCAGCATGTTTTCCTCATCGGTGATGATGGCCGGACCGACGAGTATGGCGCCGCTGTCATACCGGACCCGCAGCATCAGGTCTCCGTTTTTCTTCGGATTGGTCATTCGTTCGTCCTTTTCACATGCGAATCGGTTTTCGACGATCCGACCCAGCCGGCTGCGATGGCCGTCAGAGCGATGGGAGGATACGGGATGATTCCGTCCATCACAGGTTCTTCTCCCATTTCGGCCGGATGGTGGCGATGTGGCGGGCGACGAGGCCGGTCGGGTCGATGATGGTCGCGTCCAGGGCGGTCCGGTTGTCTTTCAGGTATTTCCCGTATTGGATGGCGAAACGTCTGAGGATGTCCGGCCGGTCGGCGAACGGGGTCAGATCGACGAAGAACCGTCTGTGAGGCAGCCGGCCGAGCGTGCGTGCGGTGATCGCCCACAGTTCGCGGCCCGCCCGTTCCGGGGACCCGGCCCCGTTGCGGATGACGGGTTCCAACGGGAGGAATCCCGGATACCGGTCCGCCCGGTCGAGCAGGCCGAGCCGGTCGGGGAAACGCAGGCTCACGATCCTCCGCCCATAGGAGACGGGGCGTTCGAGCCGGTCGTGGTAGGCGAACAGGAAATGCGTGCCGATCAACCGCACTCCCCTGGCGTCCAGCAGGATGTCGCCCTCCACCTTGTTCAGCATGCCTGTGAGCAGTTTCGCCGTGTTCTCGCCGGGCGTCGGCTCGGACGGGACGATGAGGATCCGGTCGGGGGTCTCGACCGTGAAGCAGGCGGAACCCTCCACGATCTCCACGGGCTTCGGCCCGTCCGTCATCTCCGGCCGCGGATCGCCTTCCATGAGGCCGCGCGCGCGGGATTCCAGATCCGAGAGGAGCGCATCCGCGTTCAAATACGTGTCGTACAAGCGGCGCCAATGAGCGCGAACCTGTTCCATGAGCTTCGCATCGTCGCAGACGAGATGGCCTATCCCGTTCTCCGCGTCGCCGATCGCGGCGTCGAGCCCGCGGCGGGCGACCGCCAGCATCATCCTCGCCTCGGTGTTCTGTTCGAGCGTGAAATCATGACCGTTCAATCGGGATCTCCTCCTTGATGCATTCGGGGCATTGCCCGTCCTTCCATCCGGCCGGATCGATCATGATGTTCGTGCAGGTCGAGCATTCGGGCAGCCGGTGCGCCGGGCAGTAGTGCATGTCGCGTTCCAGTTCGGGATGCTCGTCCCTGTACAGGATCTGCCAGCCGTCGTCCTTCGCGTCGGCCAGCAGATCGTACTCGTCCGCATACCATTGGCCGTCGTCGAACCGTTGTTCGCAGTCGGGGTCGTCGCATTCGATCATGTACCAGTCACGGTCATCGAATGTTTCTTCGATTCTTGCCATCGGGCCTCCGTTCCCTTGCGTGCGTCCGACGGTATGCGTCGCCCGGCGCGACGTCGGGAACCGGCCGGCACCTCGGCCTGCGCCTGCTCCAATTGGCGGACCGTGCAGTGCACGCATTCCGGGTGCATTCCGGCCCATGCGCCGACCATGAACGCCATCCTGGTCCCGCCGGTCAGGCTTCCCATGAGGGGACGCGCCTCCCATGAGGGGAGCGGCCGCCAGCCGTACCGCGAGCAGTCCGACTCGAAGCCGATGTCATGGTTCCTGGCGCCCTTCGACGGCCACACATGGACGAGGCCGGTTTCGACGTGGAGCGCGTATGTGAATCGGATCACCATTGGTATCCTCCCGACCGTTCGTATTCGAGTTCGTCCGTGCAGAGCGGGCACAGTCCGTCAACCAGGTTGAAGCATTCGTCGCCGCAGCGGCGGCAGTATCCGACGATCGGGACCGGATTCATACGGTCGAACAGGTAGTCGCCCATCGCGTTGATGTCGATGCGCCCGTTTCTGCCGTCCAGGTATCCGGCCAACGCCTTCTTCAGTTCGCGGCGGCCAATCTGCCTCGATTCGTTCCCCTTTGAAGCCATGTCATTCCCCTTTCAACCGGATTTCGTATTCCGGGGTTTCGACCATCCTGTCATCGAACAGGAAGTCGCCCATATGGTCCACGTCGACGGGCAGTCCGCTCCCGTAAAGGTATTCGGCGACCGCGTTCTTCAGTTCGCGCCGGCTCACCATGCGCGCGTCGTCATCGTGTTTCGCCATAGTTCACTCCTTCCATCGTGGTTTCATTGATCCCGGCGATCAGTTCCGTGAACCTCCCGGATATGGCGCGCGCCCGGTCGCCGTTATCCCCGGTCGCGAAACGGCGGGGCTCCCACTGGTCGGCGGCCGTCGTCAGCGGTCGGCCTCCTGCGCGTGATCCGTGGACGGCCGTGGCACGGCCGGTTCCACGGGTTCCGGCAGATAGCACCAGGATTGGGGCGCGCGTTTCAGTCCGACCTCGGAAAGGGTCTTCGGCTTCCCGTAGCGGATGGGGTTTTCCAGACGGTATGCGTACAGCCTGTCCGCGCCTTTCGCATACTCGTCGAATTCCTTTTCCGTCAGGCACGCCGCCCCGCCGTATTCCCTCCGGATGGTCTCCGGCGGGGCGGCGTGCATGCCCTTCACCCGTACCTCTCCGACGATGAGTCCGGTGCCGGTCCGGTAGATGAGCATGCGGCCGATCATCCGGTTCATGCGGCTACGACGGATCTCGACCGTCTTCGCGCCGGAGAGTATGAGGTCCGCCCATTTGGGTCTCAGGGCGAACACCGCCGCCGGGACCCGGGTATCGTCGTTCATTCGTCGTCCTCCCATTCCATGCCGTATGCGGCGCTGACCGCGGTCAGCGCGATGCCTTCCCGCTGGCCTTTGGTCAGCCACGGGTACCGTTCCAACGCCCGTCGGACGCGTTTCAACGCGGCCTCGTCGGCGCACCGGCCGGCCCCGTCCATCCATCCCAGCCGGTAGGCGTTCACGAGCCCGCAGGCGCGCAGCGTGGCGTCCGGCGTATGCTCGACCCATCGGGTCGCGGCCTCGGCGCTCTCATCCAACGGGTTCGTCATCCCGGCCTCCCTCATTCGCGATCGTCTGGAGAATGCCCGCCAGACAGCCGATTTCGTTCGGACTCAACCGGATCCGGCGGATAGTGCCGCCGTCGGCGGTGGACAGCACCCACGTGCGGACGCCGTGCCGGCCGTCGCCCGGCAGCCAGGTGAGGCTCGTATGCCCGCATGAGGCGCCCGTGATCATGCCGGCGCGGCGTTCGACCTTGATCTCCGTCTTCATCGCGCGCCTCCCAGGATCAGGGGCACGGCGGCCCAACGGCGGAACACGCGGCCCGGCGCGGGCCGGCAGTACGCGTGATCCGGATGCAACACGGTCACGCCCCGCGCGGCCATCGCCTCCAACGTGTCCGGCTTGTCGTCGATGAGCACGTCCGGCGCGAGCAGCGTCTTGTCGCCGTTGTAGTAGCCGTCGAAACGGAAGCCGTTGCGGTGCAGCCAGCGCTGGCTTTCGCCGCGCCAGTCATCCGCGCGGCTGGTCGCCATGATGATGTTCCAGCCCGCATCGTGCAGCTGGTTCAAGGCTTCGACGGCTCCCTCGTACGGCTCCTCCTTCGAGTAGAGGCCGTCGGCGACGGCGCGCGTATGCCACCACGTGAACGCTTTCGCATCCCCGCTGAACGGCCATCCGACGGTCAGCGTGAAATCGTAGGCCGGCGGCTCCGGGCAGGGATAATCCTCCTCGCCACGTCCGCATTCGCGGATGTAGTCGCGCAGACCGTTCGTGTAGTCGGCGACGGTGTTGTCGATGTCCACCAGAATGGTCTTGCTCAAAACAATTCTCCCTTTCCGAGTTGTTCCGCCAGTTCGTCAAGCCAGGCATCGACGGCTTCGCGCTCATACCCGTAGGAGCCGCAGGGCAGGTTCAGATGCCTGACCTCATCGGCGGTAAGGCCTCCCGTATCCTCGGGGTGGGCCAGGGTGAACGAGGCGAGGCGCAGTACCAGATCGACGGGTACCGGCATGTAGGATGCGGGAGCCGATACGAGCGGGAACATCGGGTATGCCATGCTCTTACAGTCCGTTCTTCGTCAGGTACTTGTTGTTGATGATCTTGAAGCACCGGTTGGCTCCCAGCTCGTTCGCCAATCCCTCGGACAGTCGCTGGTCTTCGTGCAGATGCCAGACGATGCCCTCGTCCAGACGGTCTTTGGTGACGTTGCCGCGCAACCCGTCGACCTTGGCGATCATGTCGTCCACGCTCCCCGTCAATGCCCACTCGTGTTCATCGAGTTGAGGTACGGCAAGATTCGGCATTCCCGTCGGCCATTGGTCGCGGTCGATCTTGCGATGGTTTTTCCATACGGCGAAGATGAACGGGCGTTGGGCCGGCAGTTTCAGCCGGTTGGATTGGATGCCGGGCCCGCACAGTTCGAATTGGACGGCCATGCCCGGCCAGAGCATCTTGTCCAACTGGAATCGTTTGGCGAGCCGCATGTTCGCGGACATGGGGTCGAGCTCCCAGTTGCGCGAATACACGTGGACATGTCCGCGTTCGTCCATGCTGAGCGTGGTGCTGGTGCCATCGACTTTCACGGTCGGCGTAGCCTTCAATGTCTTGATTTCATCCCAGTGGTCGGTGAGCGTCTGCAAGCGTGGCGCATCCGACTTGGAGCAGGGGGCGTCGAACCGGCCGGCCTGCATGCCGCCCATCGGCAGGGGCTCCTCGTATTTGAGCACGTTCGCTTCCATGGTGATGTCGGTGCCGGCAGGGGGCGTGTATCGGAATCCGAGCTCGTCCAAACGCATGATGAGGCCCTGCGAGTAGACTCCGCGCAGTTTCATGGTGCGCAGCACATGGCCGGTGATTTCCTTGGCTCCGACCATCATGGTCTTCTGACCGCGAGCCTGGAACGACTTGTAACGCGGGTCATAGGCTGGCAGGAGACTGTCGGTCTCGAAATAGGCGACCCTGTCCCCCGGTTTCAATCCCATGTCCTTGCCGACGACCACACGCCAGCCCAATACGCGGGCGACTTCGATGCGATCGGCTCCCTCGATGGGTTCGATGTTGGTGATTTCCTGTACGCTGACGAGTTTTCTGCTGCTCATGCCGCGACTCCTATGCTGTATTGTTCGGGCGGGATGGTGATGATCATCTCGTTTTCGTCGTCGTAGATGCTTGCCTCATACCTGTTCACGTTGGCTATGTCTCGTGCCATGGCGAGCGTTCTCCTGGAGCTGTGTTCTTCGGGGGGACCGGCGTCATGCGCTCGTTTTCGTCGTAGGCTCCGTCTTTCATGCCTGTGACCTTGTCATATTCAAACCGTGTCCATGGCCCGTTCCCCGCCGGTTCGAGTGGTCGGACGGGGCATGGGGCGCGGTCAGAGGACCATGATGTCCGATTCGATGGTCAGGACCGGTTCGCCTTCGTCGTCGACGAGCGTGGCGGGCCGTCCCGTCGTGTCCGCCGCGGCGCGCGTGGCGGCGAGCATGTCGGCGAACGTGAGCCCGCCGGGCAGTGGGGTCGTGTAGTCGACGGGCCCGTAGGCGCCGTCCCGGGTCGCGTGGATCTCGTATTCCATGCCCCCGGGTATGCGTCCCCGTGCACGCGGTCCGGACCGTGTATGCATTCCGGCCGGGCCGTATGCATCCGTATGCATCCGGGGATGCATACATCTTTTCTTTCCGTTTCGGCTTGGTTCCAACGTTCCGGGGCGGTCCGGGGGCGTGTATGCATTGTATGCATCATTCCCTTATAGAGGATTCGAGAAAAAGGAAGGAAACCCCATATATTGATGCATACAATGCATACAAGAGAAAGGAATTTTATTTTTTCCTTTATATATAAGGGTTTTCGGGCTTTTTCCGGGCTTTTTTTGTATGCATCCCGAGATGCATACAGATGCATACACGCATACAAAACAGGGGTTTTCGCTGTTTGTGGTGGGTGGTTTGGGTGCGGGGTGATGCCGGTCGGGTAGGTTGGAGGCATGGATGCCTCTCACCTGTTCACCGCCGCGCAAGACGCGCATCATCACCGACTGGCAGCACAAGACCAGCCGCAGGCTCGTGGACCGGCATGACCTGATCGTCATGGAGACGTTGCAAGCCGCGAACATGACCCGCAAACCCAAGCCGAAAACAGACCCGGACAAGCCCGGGCAATGGCGCCCCAACGGGCGCAACGCGAAACGCGCCCTCAACAAAGGCATGCAGCAGGCCAGCCTCAGCCGACTGCGCGGCATGATCGAATACAAGTCGAAAGCGGCCGGGATCACGTTCCTGACCGTCAACCCGGCATATACGTCCCAGACCTGCCACCACTGTGGGCACGTGTCCAAGGAGAACCGCGAAAGCCAAGCGGTCTTCCACTGCCACGCCTGCGGATGGCGGGACAACGCGGACGTGAACGCCGCCAAGAACATCCTCACTGACGGGCTGAGGATCCTACAGGCGCAAGCCGTAGCAGAAGCCCGTTCCGGGCGGGACACGTCCGAGACGCGGATACAGGACACAAGACCACAGGCCGGCCAAGCCGAGCCTATGGCGGTCCTTCAGAGGCGCAAAACCGGTCGAACGGGAAACACCCGATAAAAACGGCAGTCTTCCAATCAAGCGAGTTTGGCGGAAGTCCGAAGGGACTTCTCTCAACGCTCCAGACATTTCCAGTACACGCCCGTGGCGTAAGCCCATTCGCGGGCGGCTTCGCACAGGTCGCCTCCCCATTCGCTCGCGCACCGGCATGATACGGACGGGAACCGTTCACACATGCGGGGTCCTTTCCCTATTTGCGGGCGTCCCCCGCATTTCGGGCATTCGGTCGAGAGAAGCGTGTCCACGTATTCGACGCAGCCACGGAGGAAGCCGTCGGGGTATTCGACGCAGCTTTCGGCGGTTGGATACCATGAGTGACTGAAATCGATGTCCCGGTTAAACCAGCGGATGTCACACCCATGCTCACACGCCAGTCCGACCATATGCCAGCCCAGCAGCGGCACGCGCCGGACGACGGCGTCCAGACGGCCTTGGCATAACGGGCATGGGGTCTTGAGCGCGACGTGTCGGGTCATTCGGTCTCCTTGGCGTTCGCCCAGCCATAGGACAAGGACATGCCGTTCAGCCAGTCCACGACCCGCATGCCGGTCTCGTCCAACCGGTCGTAGTCCACATGTTCGGGCAGCAGTTCCAGCACGTCCAGCCACCCGTACTGGAAGCGGTCATCGCATTCGGCGGCATCGACCAGCAGATAGGCGGATGTGAGCGGCAGTGGCACGCGGACCGTCTCGCCGTCGTCTTGAAGCACGTCCACGATGAGCCGCATGTTCGGCCTGTCCGCCGTCCAACCGGAGATGCGCACGAACGCCCGCTCGGGCTTGCGTTTGCGTGCGGCCATGAGACGGCATACGTGCGACAGGCGCATCCAATCCAAGCATGACAGGTCCAGCCCGTCCAAGCCTTGCAGCGTATATTCGGCGGGGAGCGCGCCGTGCGCACCGTCGAACCGGTAGTCGATGTCCACGCCGTTGATGTTCACCATGTTCCCTCCGTTCCGTTGAGTGTGGCTTCGAGCATGAGCCGCGCCCATTCGCGCCACTTCTCCTTGCTTGTCTGCTTCACCTTGTCCCACGCCTTCAGGTTGCCGTAGGAGAAGTGGGAGCGGGCGGAGAGGAAGTAGCCGGTCTCGGCGGCTTGTTCCACCTGCCCGTTCGAAGGCTCGTGGTCGGGAGGGAGGATGCCGTACTCTCGGATAATCTGTCTGGCGGTGCAGTCCGTGCGTTGAATCCTTCTCAATAGTTCGAGCGGACTGCCCGCCCCTTCCACCAGTCGGAAAGTGACTGGCGTGAACCTTGGGTTCTCGTCTTCCGCCAGCGGCTCGTTGTCGAACCGTTCCATGAGACGGTACGCGTCCTCCATTTGCTCGAAACCTCCGTAACGGAGAATTCGTTCGGCCTCGCTTTCCGGCCAGCGCAGCGCATACAGCAGCATGGTCGAATCCCTCCATTTCACTCCGCGCTCGCGGGCGGTCTTGTCCATGTGACAGATGATGTCCTTAACGGTCTTGTACGTCACCTGAAACCTCCCCAGTCACAGACGCGACGTCCTCCATCACGTAGGCGATGTTCGACTCGGGAACGTACATGTAGCGCCCATCGAACGTGTAAAGGTGTGCACAATCGGATTGCGGGAACTCATGGGTGGTGGTGACCACGGTGCCGTCCCTTAATACCCACCGGTACAGCTTGGCGTCGTCGGGAATGGGATACGCCTTGGAGCGGCATGTCAAAAGGTTTTCGTTAAACTTCCTTCCAGCTGGGTCGATGTACGCCGGGAAAGCGTTGTAGAGAACAGTCCGGCTGAACAGGATTTCATGATACCGTCCGTCGCCGTCGTATTCGATGACCAGCACACGGTTGACTGTCCATTTTTTAGTATTTTCAGTAATCATTGTGTGATTGTTCCTTTCTCTGGTTGTTTTGCACATTCGGGGCAGAGGGTGCGTTCTTCGACCTGCCAGCCGTGGTATTCGAGCGTGTCTGCGTGGCCGCTTTCGTGGACGTGGCATTCATCGCATTCGACATGCCAGTGGTCAGGGCACCACGCCTCGCCGTCACGCCCCCGCCCAGCCGTTCGGCAAGCTTCCATACGTCTTGCGTGCTGGTGGACACCCAGCCATCGCCTTGTTTCAGATACGCGGCGGCAAGCCCGTCCATGTCGTCGGTCAGGAAACGACGGCATAGGGCGGAACCCAAATCGGCCTTGAACTCGTCCACATCGGACCATGTGCCTTTTGGCAGCCAATCCCATGCGGGGTCCACATCCTTGTTCCCGGAACGGTCCAGATAACGGCGGGCGCAGTCAGCTTCACATACGGTCACACGCTCCGGCGTCCAGAAGGCGTGCCAGAGCGTATCCTGCGCCCACATGTCCAACGAGTATTGCAGGTCGATTACGCACGCGTCCCCATCAAGCCCGATACCGACGTATCGCAACGCTTCGATGCAGTCGGCGCATACGACGACACCTTCGTCGTAATAATCCCGGTCGTGTTCCTCGCAACCGTCACAGCCGGTGTGCCAGACGACGTAAGGCCGGTGTTCCGGCGGCAATCTGTCACAGATTTGGCAACGCATTTTCCAAGTCCTCCAAGGTTATTCGCAGTGTACATATTGCCTCAATGTTTGTCGGGCGGGTTCGGCGGTGTTTTCCCCATCCGGACCCCTCTTCGAGGCCTCCCGCGCGTCCTTGGCCGGATCCGGCCTCGACCGACCGGTTCTCCTGTCCAGGTCAAGTTCGAGAAGCGTGCGCATCCGGTCGAGTTCGCCGGCGACGTCCGTCAGGAGTGTTGCGGCGCATGGACACGTCAAGCTGTCCTTTGCGCCACTTGTCCCAGATTTCATGGCTCAGGTGTGCGCGGAACATGTTCCTGAAGTCTTCGATGTTCATCATCGATTTCACGCCTCGATGCCTTCACGGCAGCCGGCGACCGTGCCGTCGATGTCGACCATCAGAATCCGGCCCATGGCGGACCCTTTCGCTTCGGCGTGCGGACGATCCCCATGCACGCCGGCGTCCCGCGCGTCGCGGCCGGCCCCGCTCATGCGGGCACCCCCAATGATCCCGCGGGGACGGATGGGGCGATCCCGCACACCGTCTCCCCCTCGTCGTCCACGAGCGTGGCCTCGTGCCCGCTCGCGTCCGCCGCCCTGCGCGTGGCGGCCAGCATCTCCGCGAACGACATGGTCGGCGGCAGCGGCTCCGCGAACACGTAGGCGCCGCACGCGCCATCCCTCACGCCACGGACCTCGTATCCCATGATCGGCCTCCATTCCCCATCGGGCTTCGCTGTGACGGAGGAGGGTATGCGTCCCCGGGAACGGGTATGCGTGCGGTATGCATCAGGGGCTGCATACCGTCCGGGCCCCTGTTTTCGGCGTTATTCCGCCGATTGTCGGCCCCGGTATGCATCGGTATGCACGGTATGCGTGCCCTTTAAGGGAAAAAGGCGTAAAAGAGAGTAACTCGGAAAACAGATGCATACAATGCATACCTTTATCCTTATCTTCC
>JAIJJM010000181.1 GCA_022728415.1 Collinsella sp.
GCAAAAAAGTGGATAGCGCACGCGCCCTTATTGCCCGGGGATGGGGAGTAAGCTTAGTCAGCCGTTGTCTCCGGGTGTCGCGTGCGCAGTTGCACGTCATTCTCAGACGAACCGATGACTGGAAAGATGGTCGCCGCAGCCGTCACTCAGATGATACGGATGTGCTTCTCCGTATACACCATGTTATCGGAGAGCTGCCCACGTATGGTTATCGTCGGGTATGGGCGCTGCTTCGCAGACAGGCCGAACTTGATGGTATGCCTGCGATCAATGCCAAACGTGTTTACCGGATCATGCGCCAGAATGCGCTGTTGCTTGAGCGAAAAACCGCTGTACCGCCATCGAAACGGGCACATACTGGCAAAGTGGCCGTGAAAGAAAGCAATCAACGATGGTGCTCTGACGGGTTCGAGTTCCGCTGTGATAACGGAGAAAAACTGCGAGTCACGTTCGCGCTGGACTGCTGTGACCGTGAGGCACTGCACTGGGCAGTCACTACGGGCGGCTTCGACAGTGAAACAGTACAGGACGTCATGCTGGGAGCGGTGGAACGCCGCTTCGGCAACGAGCTTCCGGCGTCTCCAGTAGAGTGGCTGACGGATAATGGTTCATGCTACCGGGCTAATGAAACACGGCAGTTTGCCCGGATGTTGGGGCTTGAACCGAAGAACACGGCGGTGCGGAGTCCGGAGAGTAACGGCATAGCAGAGAGCTTCGTGAAAACGATAAAGCGTGACTACATCAGTATCATGCCTAAACCAGACGGGTTAACGGCAGCAAAGAACCTTGCAGAGGCGTTCGAGCATTATAACGAATGGCATCCGCATAGTGCACTGGGTTATCGCTCGCCACGGGAATATCTGCGGCAGCAGGCCAGTAATGGGTTAAGTGATAACAGGTGTCTGGAAATATAGGGGCAAATCCAGAACTAAAAAATTATATTCCGATAGAAGAATACCGAAATGAATATCGTAAACTATGCTCTGATAATATTCCGTGGATTAAGATTAAAAAATTTAAGTCTGCCCATACCGAACTTCGCAGACTGGATAAAAAGAGAGAATCTCTTATTGAATTGTTTATTGATGAACTTAACCCGATAAGCAGTTCAACAGCACGAACAGCAGCAAAATCATCAGGTAATTTTGATGTACTGCATGAGAGAATGCTTTATTCCAAAACACTTTCAGAAAAAAGTGATGAAGAAATTGTTGCCTTGGTCGTAAAACAGCGTAAAGAAGCCGCTCTGGAGTTTCAGCGTTCTATTGAACAGAGCCTTGAACAACTCTCCCGCATTTCGTCAGAGTTCAAACCATCAAGTCAGATACGCAGGAAAATGCCTCTGTAAAACTTATCCTGTGCTATTCAGTGTAAAATGGAATTTATTAGATTGATTAACCGATAGTATTTACTATATTATTTATCGGTTAGTATATTTTTGGCTGTTCAATCGCATCCTATACATTAACTGTATAAATCCCCATTTTAAACACAGGAAGGCATCGTATGAGTGAAACTCTCAAGGCACTGAATAATATTCGTACACTTCGCGCACAGGCTCGTGAAACTGATCTGGAAACGCTGGAAGAGATGCTGGAAAAACTCTCTGTTATCGTTGATGAGCGCCGTGAGGAAGAACAGGCAATACTCAAGGAACAAGAACAACGTCAGGCTAAGCTTGAAGCCTTCCGCCAGAAACTGTTAGAAGATGGTATCGATCCTGCTGAACTACTTTTAGCGGTTGGTTCATCTCAGCCTAAAGCAAAATCACCCCGTGCTCCACGCCCGGCTAAATACAAATATACAGATGAAAACGGTAATGAACAGACTTGGACGGGTCAGGGCCGTACTCCTAAAGTGATCGCTGCTGCTATTGAAGCAGGTAAAACACTGGAAGACTTCGCAATCTGATCATTCTAAGGCCGTCAATTTATTTTGACGGTTTTAAAAATCAGGCTATATGTAATACTGGAATCCATTCCGTCATTACACTATTGATATACTCATACATTCCTCTAAATAACATTTTCCTGATGTTATCTATTTATGTCCAGATCCCAGTCGAGCACTCCATTATCAACTAAGGATTGTCCTTTTTCCAGATTTCTTATCAACATATCCCTGATATAAAGGTCATAATAAAATGTTACTCTCTCCAATAGCTCTGCCATATCTATATGCTCCTTTTTTTCTTTACCCGAACCATAAAGACCTTTGTAATAATCGAAACCATTAATGATTTCTAACATTTGAGTACGTAACAGTGAATCAACAGCATCCTCTTCTTTTACAAAAGTCATAACATCTTCATCATTTACACTTGCCATCCCGTAAATCCTGTTTACGTATAACATTAATGTCACTGATATAGCAAATATCATCGTTTTATCTTTTTTGCTCATCTTAACTTTTTCCATAAAAATCCTCTCTTATTAATATTAAGACTTAAATAAAAATACACATGAGTTTTAGCAAAACACCCAAGCATTACGCACAAGCCGTTCTGCAACCTCTTCAAAGTTGACCTCTGTAAGGTGTCCTTGATTTCCTTCTTGTGTAGTAAACTTCTCAAAGTTATGACAAATATGATTAATAGTGAGCCGTATAAATGCGCTCATAAAATCAGCATCATCGACAAGATGCGAAATGCTATCACTACACATATCCTGCATTGTTTTCCAGCTCGCTTCAAAAGAACGCTTTGCAAGATCATAGAACAACTCAGTAGATGTATTTTTACTTTCAATATTTTTAGTCATGATTACTCCTCATTTTTACATGATATATTTTAACTTACTCTTATTTTCAGCCCCTGAATACGGGGCTAAAACAAAAAACTACTTTTGAAAATCTTTCATAAAATCCATTTGTTTATGAAATGCCTTTAATGCTTTCAATATAAAATCGTTATCAATGAGCCTTGGTGATAACTTTACATCAAAGAATGTATTCCTTACGACTTTAGGGAACATCTGTTTTGCTACTTTAATACTGTCCTTATAAGTATTCATCATAAAAGCTTCTTCATGCTTGAGTTGTTCTACTTGTTCAGGATGGTTCTGAATAACAGAACTCACACGCAATTCAAAGCATTGTTTAGATAAATGCAGTAATATCTTGTTTGCTTCTTTTTTCAGATCTTTATTCATGATTTCTTCCTCTTTATTTAATGCCAAGTTTAGGATAGATTTTTTTGAACTCTCTATAAGAGTATTTTAAATCTTCCATAACTTCATCAATCAAAAAAACACATTCCCCAACATTATTGTCTCTCACCCACTTGAGGAAGTCTGGTTTTGTGATATAAATAATATGATCCATAACCATATTCATATATTTTTCATCATAAAGATGACGTTCAAATTGATCACCCATTATCTTAAACATGTTTTCCACATAAAGAGCTAAGTTATCCATTGCCATTCTTGAGAAAACTTCAGTTTTATCATTATCAAAGATAAATGATATTTCAGGCACATTTATATTTTTCATGTTATTTTCCTTTTATTAGTTAGATGTATTACGAGAAGCAGTTATAGCTTTATAAATCCACTCATCAACTTCGCTTTCAATGAAAGCAACAGCTCTGTCACCGATTTTTATTTGTTTGGGGAATTTCCCCGCGCTGATAAGTTTATAAATCCACGTTTTGCCGAACCCGGTTTTCCTTATTACTTCTGATAAGCGAATAAGTTTTAAAGTTTTATCTGTTTTGTTTTGAACCATGTTTATCTCCTGTGTTGTTCGATGGAGATAATTCTAGGATTTTAGCTGGTTCTAAACTAGGGATGTTCACCAACCGTGAGTTTCGCGGAAATTTTTGGAGGGATACTCTTTATAGGGACATTCGCAGCTTGTGAACATCCCTTGTGTTTACTTTTTGTTTTTATCCGTGGCTTTATCGTTAAATGTTATCACGTCAGTGATCTTCCAGTCCTTTAACATATTGTTTTTAATATAAAAATCATTTAAAACCTTGAAGTACTCATCGTTATCAAGATAACTTTTCGCGTAATCATAATCAGTATCTTTGATGTTATCACGGCTCCGAATCCCACCAGTACCATGTAGAATGTCAGCTAAGATGTTGAAAGGTATGTTCTTACCTTCGTTGTAGAGCTGTTCCCATGAGATCAAATCCATCAAAGGGATGACTTTGTAATCAAGTATTCTTTGAAAAGTCTTATGACCAAACCGAAAAGTTCGTTTTGGTGGTTTTGCCGTTTTAAGCTGCTTTTGCCATAGAGCAATCAGCACCTTCAGGTGTTCTGCGAGATCGTCGCTGCTGGCTTCTTCCAAGTCAATTTCAACCAGTATTTTGTTGGCAGGATTCATGCCACCTTGTTTCAGATACTCAGAGATGTAGTCAGAACTCACTGCAACAGGGTCTGTTTGCTCAGAATTCTCCAGCCGATACATAGCCCGCCCATAGTTGAACAATTGAACTCTGCTCATTGGTCTTACAGCATAGCTATGTGACAGTCTGTGATTGCCTGAAATCCAGTCTGATTGAAGTATCACATCACCACATCGGATTTTGGCATCATGGTATATAGCTTGCATTTGATTATCTTTGCCTGCTGTTTCCCATTGTTGCCTTGTTTTGTAAGCCAACATCCGTCTTTCAAGCTCTGCATAGATTTGTTCTAGGGTGAGGTCTTTCAGGCCATCATATCGGCGTACATCAAACCAAGATAATGCAGTCCTGATTTCTTCCATTTCCTTTTGTGTAGTCATTATTCTACCGATTGCTTTTAAGTTTCATAAAAGTTAACCCATTCATCATGATAGAGAAAGTGGAAAAGAGGGGCGGGTTTTCAAAATGGTGTGAGAGCAGATAAGTGATCTTGGATGTAAGTGCTTTAATCCTGACTAAACATCGTTTCTTTACTAAAAATTAACTAATTGTTTTATATCAATTACTTTAACAAAAATAACGACAACATCATGTTGATAGATAAAGTTAAATCAGATTCGTATAGTTAGATGGTTATGACAACAACCAATTGTTTTTAATTGACATTTTATTGATAAGAAAACAATAATGATGGTAAATATGTTGGTAAAAATATAGTTAAACTTAACAAAATCAGTAACAACAGGAGATACAGATGAAGTTCGAGTCCAGTCAGAGGAGCCAAATTCAAAAAAGCCTGCTTTCTAGCAGGCTTTTTGCTTTCTAATTACCAACGCTCTTAAAACATCTGTCTTGAACCAGAACTAATTTGCACAGGCATTCCCGATCGACGTTGCAACGCAGCATTTGCGCGATTCACATCAACTTCTTGCCCGTTGATAAACGCCCGCAAAGATGGGGTTACCGGCAATGGCACTTTTCGGTCAGACTCATATTC
>JAIJJM010000182.1 GCA_022728415.1 Collinsella sp.
ATCGCCTTCGACGACCTCATCCGCGGCACCAATGGTATCCCCGAGGATGTTGAGATTGAAGTGCTCGATATCCTCGATTTTGGACGTATTACATTCGACGGCAATAAGACCGCGGCTTCTTTCACGGGAGCCACGCGCCCCATTTACGACCTGACCTGGCGATATACGCTTACGGGACATCTTCTCTGGGGTGGCGGCACGGCATGGTCGCGAATTATGTTCCCCGCCTTCAACGAATATATTCGTAGCCGCAGGCCCATAGCCGTGGTCGCAACGCACATCACAGCAGCCAATGTTGCCGTGGGCGCCCGCGTCATTACGGGTATCGATTATCCGGTCACCTGCGTGCCGACCGACTACGAAGTCGAGGGTTGGTGGCCCCACAAGGACACCGATCTATTCTGTGTTGCCAACGAATTTATGGCCGAAACGCTGCGTCCGCGCAAGGTGCCCGAGGCAAAGATTCGCATTACCGGCATTCCTATTCGCGCCGGATTCGACACGGACTACAATCGCGAGGAAGAACTAGCCAAGTTCAACCTCCCCACTGACAAGACCGTCGTTCTGGTAATGGCCGGTGCCAGCTTGCCTCAGCCTTACGTCCGCTTTCGCGCGGCGATGGACCACACACTCCCCTTCCTGCGCAGCTTCGAAGACATGCACTTTGTCTTTCTGCCTGGCAAAGACGTGGAGTATGCCACCCGGCTGAAGACGCTCTTCGATGCCATGAAGCTCGAGAACGTCACGGTGTTGGACTATGTCGACGACATGGCGGCTCTCATGCACGGCTGCGACCTGGCAATCCTCAAATCGGGCGGACTCACGGTCACCGAGTGCCTATGCGCACATCTGCCGATGATCCTGCTGGGCAAGTCCTATGGCCAGGAAAAGGCCAACACCACGATGCTCACCGGCATGGGCGCCAGCATGCACGTCACCACGGCACGAGAGCTCATCGTAACCCTGCGCCACCTGCACGACCATCCGGAGTCGCTCAAGGCACTGCTCATCAACGGCGAAGTACTACGCCGCCCCCACGCAGCCGAAGACATCGCCATCGCCACCATGGAACTCGTAGGCAAACCCCAAAAGCGCAAACGAGCCTTCTGCCGCTTCTACTGGGGCGGAAAACCTGCACATATCCGCTAGGCGATAGTCCGCTGCTCGTCGGGAGCCGCCCATATATCATTCCATGCTCAAACATTCTCGCTTCGCTGCGAAACTGCGCGTGGAACGATATATGGGCGGCTCCCGACGAGCAGCTACGTTTACGTAATAGCAGCTACACCAGATTCCCTACCATTAGAACCTGCTAAGGCGAAACCAGAAAATATAAAAACAGTAAGCCGATGCGACAAAGAAGGTATCCCTTTATCGCATCGGCTTACTAGAAAGATTGTGTTATCACAAGCATGTAGCCCTTCCGCCTGGGCCCCATACATATCGTCCCGCGCGCAGTTTCGCAGCGAAGCGAGAATGTTTGAGCACGGGATGATATGTATGGGGCTCAGGCGGAAACGGAATCCATGCGCCCCTGCGAAGCGAGAATGTTTGAGCATGGAATGATATGTGTGAGAGGCAGGCGGGAGGGATACGAGCGCCCCGCGAGAATGTTTGAGCATGGGATGATATATAGGCGGGTCGGGCCGGTCAGCGGACAGTACGTAAACGACTAAGCTACGCCGCTGGAGCCGAAGCCTCCGTTGCCTCGGTCGGTTTCGTCTAGTTCTTCTACTTCTACGAGGTTAACCGTGGGGACTTCTTGGATGACAAGCTGGGCGATGCGGTCGCCTTTGTTGATTTGGATGTCGTTCGTGGGGTCTAGGTTAATGAGGATGACTTTGAGCTCTCCACGATAGTGAGCATCGATGAGACCGGGCGTGTTGACTAAAGACAGGCCCTGCTTAATGGCCAGGCCGCTGCGGGGCTGGACGAAGCCGGCGTAGCCGTCGGGCAGGGCGATAGCTAGGCCCGTGGAGACCAAACGTCGCTCAAAGGGTTTGAGGGTGCAGTCTTCGTTGGCGCGGAGGTCAAGGCCGGCATCCGTAGGATGGGCGTATTTGGGAAGCTCGACGGCTGGGTCGAGACGCTTAATGTTAACGGTAATGTTGGACATGAAATCACCTTAGCTTGTCGAGCTCTTGCAGAAACTCATCGACATCTTTGAAATCGCGATAGACCGAGGCAAAGCGGATGTAGGCCACTTTATCGATCTTGGCCAACCGCTTAAGAACCATATCGCCCAGCTCATGAGACGTAACGGCCGTGAGTGTACGGGAGCGAAGCTCAACCTCAATATCGTCAATGATCTCATTGAGCTTTTTAGTGTCGATATCTCGCTTGATCGTGGCGCGCATCAAACCGACCAGCAGCTTATTGCGATCGAACCGTTGCCTGGTTCCGTCTGACTTAATGACCTCGATAGGGTCTTCACAACGCTCAAATGTCGTAAAGCGATAATTGCACGAGCAGCATTCGCGACGGCGCTTGATGGTGTTATTAGATTCCTGCATGCGGGAATCAACGACGCGGGTATGTGCCTTGCCGCATTTGGGACAGCGCATGGTACCTCCTCTAAAACGATTACAAGGGTACCATGCGACGGTACTTAAATCTTAGGAACGTGCGGGAACTTTAAGATGCGCACCGGCATCGAGCGAGCCATGCTCCAGATGATTGACGTCGCGGATCATATCAGAGGTCTCCTGTGTGGAAAGACCCTCAATAGGATGCTCCTGGGCAAGCGACCACAAGGAATCGCCAGACTGAACACGAACGGTCTCGTAGGTAACGTTGGATACCGACTCGGCATATGCGGCGTGACGGGCGCTGAAGATCGAGGTAGCAAGTACAAAGAAGAGCGTGAGCGCAACGGCAAGAGCGACAATCGTCGAGACCTTCAAGGCAACGGGGGCCGAAGTCGTGGCGACGCACCGGCTGCGGACGGGCTTACTAGGCAATGTTTGGAAACCAGATCGGCCGCCTTTGACAACCGTGAAAGCCGGCGCCGCAGGCGTCTCGAGCTTAAGGGCGAGGTTTCCTTGGACCATATCCGTTGCGTTCATCATGTTCTCCTCTCGCGTGTTTTGCTGAGAACAGTTTTATCAAGCCGCGCGGACAAAAATGTCTAGCGCGAGAACGAATGTTCGGTTATTATTATCTGCGAACAGTTGTTCCTGTCAAGCAATAATCGAACATTTGTTTGACATTGGTAGAGAGGATCCCCTGATGGCTCGCAAAATTACCAAGCGTCAGCAGCAGATTTACGACTTCATCAAGGAATATCAGCAAGAGAAGGGCTATCCGCCCAGTGTGCGCGAGATGGCATCGGCCGTAGGCCTCTCCTCCCCCAGCACGGTGCATGCTCATCTCTCTGCCCTGGAGGCTCGAGGGCTGCTCAAGCGAGATTCCACCAAGCCTCGCGCCCTAGAGCTCTTTGATGAGGACGGATCCTCCGTCTCGATTTCCAAATCCGATGAACCCACAGCATCCCGCGGCACAGTCTCGCTGCCGCTCGTCGGTCGCGTCGCGGCTGGGATTCCCATTCTGGCCGAGCAAAACATCGAGGATACCTTTACCATCCCGACCGAAATCGCCACAGACCAGGGCTCCTTTATCCTTGAGGTGCACGGCAGCTCCATGATCAATGTCGGCATCTTCAACGGTGACTACATTATCGTTCGCGAGCAAAAGAGCGCCATGAACGGCGAAATTGTCGTGGCCATGATCGATGGCTCGGCGACCGTCAAGACGTTCTACAAGGAGCAGGGGCGTGTGCGCCTGCAGCCCGAGAACGACACTATGGAGCCCATCTATGCGACGAACCCCGTTATTTTGGGTAAGGTTGTCGGTTTAATGCGCCGGTTCTCGTAATGCAAAATCGCATCACCATATTTGATACCGTCCGCGGGTTTACGATGCTGTCGATGGCAGGTTTTCACGCCTGCTACGATTTGGCCTACCTATATGGATGGGATATGCCATGGTTTACCGAAACGGTTTTCCAGGATATCTGGCGCGCTAGCATCAGCTGGGTATTTTTATTTATCGCCGGTTGGATGTGCACGCTCTCGCGCAATAACGTTAAGCGCGCCCTCAAATACGCCGCCGCAGCCTTGATTGTATGGATTGCAACTACACTGGTATCAGTCGACAATTCGGTAAACTTTGGCATCATTTATTGCATGGCGGCGTGCACGGCGGTGGCTGCACTCACCCGTCCGGTACTCCATAAAATACCGGGCTCGTGGGGCATTGCAGCGTGCCTTGTTCTTTTTGCCCTAACCTGGGGCATTCCAAAAGCGATCTACCCACTCCCCTACCTGGCATGGCTTGGATTCCCGAGCCCGGGTTTTGTTTCGGGAGACTACTATCCGCTCATTCCGTTTGTCTTTATGTACCTTACCGGCTTTTTTGCTGCCCAGGCAGCACAAGCATCAAGCCTCGAAGCGCCAGCATGGGCATACGCCAATCCCATCCCGGCGCTCGCAGTCCTCGGTCAGCACGCCTTACCGTTCTACCTGCTCCATCAGCCTGTCATCCTAGGCATACTAGAACTCGTTTATTCCGTACGATAGCGCTCAAGACGCGGGGCGATTCGGGCCGGCAACTTCGCCACAATGCGAACGCCGTCCTCAAGATATTCCTCATGCAGAAGGGTTCCCTGCTCATGCACCAACGTGATAAGGGCGCCCTCGCGATACGGGATATCAGCGGAGAGCAACACATCGGTGGCAGCTGCCTCACGAGCAATACGGTCGACGAGATCGTCGAGTCCCTCGCCCGTCTGGGCCGAGAACAGCACGGCCTCGGGATAGCGACGATGGAAACTCAATCGATCGACGCTATCGAGTAGGTCGATTTTATTGAACACCGTAAGCGTCAAACGCTCGCCGACACCGATCTCGTCAAGAACGCGATCGACTGCCTCGAGCTGGCGCTCGTAATCCTCGTCAGAGACATCCACAACTTTAAGGATCAGGTCGGCACCAAGGACCTCAGATAGCGTAGACTTAAAGGCATCAACGAGACCATGCGGTAGCTTTTGAACAAAGCCAACGGTATCGGTAATGGTCATACCACGACCGCCGGGCAAGCGATACGAACGCGTCGTCGGATCGAGCGTGGCGAACAATTTATCCTGTGAAAGCACCGTAGACCCGGTCAGGCGATTGAGCAACGTCGACTTACCGGCATTGGTATAACCGGCTAAGGCAACGCGAAACGCCGGCGACTCGATACGACTCTTTGACTGGACATCGCGGCGCTGTTCAACCTGCTTAAGCTCGCGACGAAGCGCGGCAATCTTGTTGCGAATCAAACGTCGGTCAACCTCGAGCTGACTTTCG
>JAIJJM010000183.1 GCA_022728415.1 Collinsella sp.
GGCTGATCCGGTTCTTCTCGAGCCGATCATGGCTGTCGAGGTCGAGACCCCCGAGCAGTACATGGGCGACGTTATGGGCAACCTCTCCGGTCGCCGCGGCAAGATCGAGGGCATGGAGGATCGCAAGAACAGCAAGCTCATCCGTGCCAAGGTGCCGCTGGGCGAGATGTTCGGTTACGCTACCGACCTTCGCTCCCAGACCCAGGGCCGTGCATCCTACACGATGCAGTTCGACTCTTATGAGCCCGCGCCCAAGTCCATCGTGGACGAGGTCATGAGCAAGAACGCCTAAGTTCGAGCTCCCTGTTACGTAATCCGCGAGAACATCTCTCGCACTCTTTGGAGGTTTAAGTTGGCTACCCAGAAGATCCGCATTCGCCTCAAGGGCTATGATCACGAGGTCGTCGATCAGTCCGCGAAGCTCATCGTCGAGACCGCTCAGAAGACCGGCGCTCGCGTTTCCGGTCCTGTCCCCCTGCCCACCGAGCGCAACCTGTACACGGTTATCCGCTCGCCGCACGTGAACAAGGACTCCCGTGAGCAGTTCGAGATGCGCACCCACAAGCGCCTCATCGACATCCTCGACCCCACCTCGGGCACCGTTGATTCGCTCATGCGTCTCGACCTCCCCGCTGGCGTCGACATCGACATCAAGCTCTAAGCGATATCGCTCATAGCTTACAGAGCCCCGCTGCCATTACGGTAGCGGGGCTCTTTTGTTTTGCATGATGGCCTTGGGGGACCGGGTAATGCTGTCGAGCGGGTGGCTGTGGCGCTTTATTTACCCATGGGACGCAGCGATGCCTTCTCAAAATGGAAGGATTGCAAGCCGTCTTCCGTCTCGATGCACGCGCGACCAAAGGCATCGACCGTTTGAAAGATGCCACGCGCCAGCTCGTCACCGGCAGGGGAACGGGCGATAACGTGCTCCCCAATCCAATTGAGATGAGCGACATAGTCATCGCTGACGGGCGCGAGCGGTCCGGCGTCTTCTTCCATGGCGTTGAGCAGATCTGCCCACGCGTCCACAGCGTTTACGACGGTGTGATAGACCTCCCTGAGCAGCACATCGACGGCTGGAACGTTCTCGTTGAGGTCCGAGAGGCCGATTGCCGGCAGGCCGCCATCGGGAACCTCCGAGGGCGCATTGTTCACATTGACGCCAATGCCGCAGACGGCGAAAGGTTTGCCTTCGTTATCGCGTGCGGCCTCGACAAGAATGCCGCCGAGTTTGCGCCCTCGAGCGACCAAGTCGTTGGGCCATTTGAGGCCGATCTCGTTAGTAAGACCTTGCACCTCGAGCGTCCCGAGCACCGCTAGGCCGCTGACGGCGGCAAGACCAGAGTACTTGGCGGGATCAACACGTGGACGTAGGACAATCGAGAGCAACAGGTTGCCGGCGGTTGAGTCCCACTTGTGGCCGCGTCGGCCGCGTCCTGCCGTTTGGGCTCGAGCGGCAAGTCCTGTGCCGTGCGGCGCACCCTGTTTTCCTGCTTCGAGCAGGTCATCATTGGTCGATCCGGTTACGTCGACTATCGTTAATTGGGCATCCATAGCGGCTGCTACCTCCTTAATGAATAAGTGAATGACGCAATGGTGTCGAGAGATAGACACAATGTGAAGCCTTTGTCGCATTTAGACAATTTAATGTTAACACGTCAACAAAGCGCAGAATGCGCTATCCTCTCTTGGTCGATGTAAACACATCAACAACTCAAAGGAGGCTAGTGATGGGTTTCACGATACTGGGAACGGGCTCGGCACTTCCTGAGCACAGCGTTTCCAACGACGAGCTGTCCGAGTTCCTGGACACCTCGGATGAGTGGATTTTTACCCGCACGGGGATCAAGAGCCGCCATGTGTGCACCACCGAGTCGCTCGACGACCTTGCCGTGGCAGCGAGCGAGCAAGCGCTCCAGACGTCTGGAATCCATGCGAGCCAGCTGGATCTTATCGTCTGTTCGACGACGACGGGCGATCATCTCGTCCCCGCCGAAGCGTGCGCCGTTGCTGAGCGTCTGGGTGCCATATGTCCTGCCTTCGACGTTTCGGCGGCTTGTGCCGGTTTCGTATTTGCACTCGATGTCGCCGAGGGCTATATCGCCCGCGGTCGCGCCAAGCACGTGCTGGTCGTTGCCGCCGAGCAGATGACGCGGGCGCTCGATTGGACCGACCGTGCCACGTGCGTGCTCTTTGGCGATGGCGCGGGTGCTGCGGTCATAGAGGCTGGGGGAGAGAATCCCCTTGCTGTTGAGCTTTCGACGTCGCCTGACGTCGAAACACTGCGCGTCCCCGGATTGGCAGGCTCCTCGCCGTATAAGACGGCGCAGGACCGCGAAAGCGTGCTTTCTATGAACGGCCGTCGCGTCTTCAAGTTTGGCGTCAGTGCCATCTGCGACACGGTCAACAAGCTCTCCTGCGACGCGAGCATCGCGGTCGAGGACATCGACCACTTTGTATTCCATCAGGCTAACGAACGAATCTTGAGCCAGGCGGTCAAGCGCTTAGGTGTGCCGGACGACCGTGTGGTCCGAACGTTGCGTGAAACCGGCAACATCTCGAGCGCCTGCATTCCGCTTGCTCTCGATCGACTGGCAAATACCGGCGCGCTGCACGCGGGCGACACCATCGCCCTGGTCGGATTTGGCGCCGGCCTGGATGTAGGTGGCTATCTACTTCGCTGGAAGTAGTTGCACATAGGAAATGAAAACGCCCCCGGGGCACTAACAAAGGAGAACAACCATGGCAGATCAGAAGACCTTCGAGCGCGTTTGCGACGTTATCCGCGAAACCGCCGGCCTTGACGATGTCGAGATGAAGCCCGAGTCCACGCTCGAGGAGATTGGCCTCGACAGCCTGGGTACCGTCGAGATCCTCGTTGCCGTCGAGGACGAGTTTGGCATTGAGCTCGATACCGAGGAGAACCCCAAGACGGTCGGCGAGTTCGTCGATACGGTCGAGGCGGCATTGGAGAAGTAGTGATGCTCAAGTCTCCTCTCTGTGATCTGCTCGGCATCGAAAAACCCGTGTTCCAGGGTGGCATGGCCTGGATTGCCGACGCCTCGCTGGCATCGGCCGTGTCCGAGGCGGGCGGCTTGGGCATTATCGCGGCCATGAATGCCGATGCCAACTGGCTGCGCGATCAGATTCACGAGCTGCGCGCCAAGACGGATGGCCCCTTTGGCGTCAACGTTATGCTCATGAGCCCGTTTGTCGACGAGGTCGCACAAGCGGTGATTGATGAGCGGGTGCCCGTTGTGGTGACCGGCGCCGGCAATCCCACCAAGTACATGAAGGCGTGGAACGAGGCGGGCATCAAGGTCATCCCGGTCGTTGCCTCGGTGGCGCTGGCGCGTCTCGTGGCGCGTCGCGGAGCCACTGCCGTGGTTGCCGAGGGCACCGAATCAGGCGGCCATATTGGCGAGACCTCGACGATGGCGCTTGTCCCGCAGGTTGTCGATGCGGTCGATATCCCCGTGGTGGCGGCCGGCGGCATCGCCGATGGTCGCGGCGTGGCGGCCGCCTTGATGCTCGGTGCCGCCGGCGTCCAGGTGGGTACACGCTTCCTCGTTGCAAACGAATGCACCGTTTCCGAGCAGTACAAGGAGCTGGTGCTCAAGGCAGGCGACACGTCGACGCGCGCGACTGGCCGTTCGACGGGACATCCGGTTCGCGCCCTCAAGAGCCCCTTCACCAATGCCTACGCTAAAAGTGAGGCGGCGGGCGCAAGCCCAGAGGAGCTTGGGGCCATGGGCACGGGCGCACTTCGCAAGGCCGCAAAAGACGGTAATTACGAAGAGGGTTCGTATTTGTGCGGACAGATTGCCGGCATGGTCAACGAACGCCAGAGCGCACGCGAAATCGTCGACGATTTGGTCGATGGCGCCGAGCATGTCCTGAAGGGTGCGTCCGCATGGGTAGCGTAGCGTTTCTGTTTGCCGGTCAGGGTGCCCAGCATCCCGCGATGGGCGTCGACCTCATCGAAGCATCGCCGGCGGCTGCCGAGGTGTTTGCGATTGCCGATGAGGTGCGCCCGGGGACGAGCAGACAGTGCCGGAGCGCCTTCAAGGAGGAGCTCTCGCAGACCGAGAACACGCAGCCTTGCGTGTTCGTGCACGACTTGGCTGTCGCCGTCGCCCTGCGCGAGCGCGGCGTGGTGCCTGCCGCCTGTGCGGGATTCTCGCTGGGCGAGGTCGCTGCACTCACCTTTGCGGGGGCATTCGATACGCGAGCGGGTTTTGAGCTCGTATGTGAGCGCGCGGCATTGATGGCCGCGGCGGCCGAGCGTCACCCCGGCGGCATGCGTGCCGTCATGAAACTCGATGCGGCGCAGGTCGAGGGCTTGGCAAAACAGGCCGGCGAGGACTGCTGGCCGGTCAATTACAACAGCCCCCAGCAGACGGTTGTGGCCGGAGCACCCGAAGCGTTGCGGACCCTCGACGTCCTGGTAAAAGAGGCTGGCGGTCGCGCCATGAAGGTCGCGGTGTCGGGTGCATTCCATAGCCCCTATATGGCCGAGGCGACCTGTGGCCTTGCTGCATATATCGAGGCCGGTCACGCGCCGTCCCCGTTGCTCATTCCTGTTATGGCAAACATGACGGCGGCGCCCTATCCGGCGGACCCGCGAGCGGCATCGGATGTCTTGGCCAACCAGGTGAGTCATGCCGTTCGCTGGGCCGACACGCTGCATACTCTGCAGGATCAGGGTATCGATACGTTTATTGAGGTCGGCCCCGGCAAAACGCTGTCCGGCTTGGTCAAGCGTACGTTGAGCGACGTCCGCGTGTATTCGTGCGAAACGGCCGAGCAGGTCGCAGCTATTGCCGACGAGCTCGCATAGCCCACAGGACTGTAACCCGAAAGGAATGACATGGGCAACTTGAACAACGGCGCGCTCGAGCGCAACGACTCGCGTCGCGTGGCGCTGGTCACGGGCGGCTCGCGTGGTATCGGCCGCGCTTGTGCCGTGGGCCTGGCGGATGATGGCTACGATATCGCCGTCGTCTATGCCGGCAGCGTCGATGCGGCGCGCGAGACATGCGAAGCCTGCGAGGCGGCTGGCGCCACGGCGCGCGCATATCAATGTGACGTGGCCGACCCCGCCGCCGTCAACACATGCGTGGAGACGATCCTCAACGACTTCGGCTCCATGTGGGCGCTCGTCAACAACGCCGGCATCACCCGCGATGGCTTGCTCATGCGCATGGGCGACGATGCCTTCGACCGCGTGCTCGATGTCAATCTCAAGGGCACGTTCAATATGACGCGCGCGCTCACCAAGACCTTTATGCGCCAGCGCGGTGGTTGTGTCGTCAACATGAGCTCGGTTGTGGGCCTGATGGGCAAC
>JAIJJM010000184.1 GCA_022728415.1 Collinsella sp.
GGCCAGAATTGCTGACCAGTTATCGTGAGAGTAATTCATCGGCACGTTAAATCATATCAGGCGTAATACCACAACCCTTAAGTTAGCGCTTATGGGAATAAGCCCCTGCTGCCGGTTTTGCCGGGTGGCGCTTGCGCCTTACCCGGTCTGCTCATTGGGACAAGCGTTTAGTTAACGGGCACCGCCTCAAACACCAGCGTTTCCAGCGGCTGCAACGTAATCACCGTCGCGTTTTTATACTCAACGGGCACGGTTTTATTGCTGCCGTATACCGCTTTCAGACTAAACTGCGCCACGTCTCCTGTCGGTATTTCGAAATCCTTAGCCAAATCCAGATAGTAGGCCTGTGGCTTATCCGATGGGTTGCGCAAACCGAGAATGGCTTTGTCTTTGCTCCAGGATGCCCAGCCGTACACGGCAAGCGCCGTTGGGTCGCCGCCAATCCAGTGGGTATCAACCAGCACGCTGGCATTTTCCTTCGACCATTTTGCAGCCTTCGCCAGCGTATCCCACTTCACCTTGTTCAGCATGGACGGGGTAATATACAGCTCCTGCAGCTGGGTGCCGGTCGCGAAGTAGCTCCAGACCTGATCGGCAAAGTCGCTGTCCGTTTGCACCTTCTCTAACCCGTAATAGGCATTCTCGGCGCTGACTATCCCGTGGTACATCAGCGAGTTCAGCGGGAACAGAGGGCCTTTACGGACAATGGAGCGGTACGTCTCGGCATCGCGGTAGGTCATCCACTGCTGCACCGGCGTACCGGAACCATACAGGTTGATGTCATCTCCCTGACGCCAGATAGAATCAGCGTAGAACAGCCAGGACGGGCTGGCGTCGGTGCCGGTGGTCAGGTTGATAAACAGATTCGGGGTTGCGCTGCGCATATTGTGCAGCAGGGCGATTGATGCATCGAAATCTGAGGCGAACGAGCTGCCTTTGATATGCGAACTGGCGTTACCCATCCCGTCGAGTTTAAACGAGGTGATGTGCTCGTTTTTGATAAGCTTGATGATCCGCTCATTGAAGTTTTTAAAGTAGTTCGCTCCCGACAGCGCCAGTTTGCCGTCCACGGTTTCGAACCCATACTCTTTTGCATGCGAAACGCGAACGTCGCGCGGTTTGTTGTAGCCACCCCACGGTGAAAGCCATAGCCCAACGGAGCTGTGCAGGCTGTCGGCTTTCTCCCGTACTTTGCTAAAACCGTTTCTGAATGCCGTGCCAAATAGCCAGCGTCCGGTCAGATCGTCCCAGCCATCATCCAGCAGGAAGGCGTCCAGCGCCACGCCGCGGCCCGTAATGAACTCCTTGTTCCACTCGTCCATACGCCCCAGCACATCCTGTTCAGTGTAGGGAGTGAAAAAGCCGATATCCATCCAGCTGTTGTAGTGCAGATAAGGCTTGTATGGGCGTGGACGTACGTCATTAATAAACTGGTTCACGCTGCGGCGCAGCTGGCTGGTTTCCGGGAAAGTGCCGAACCAGGTAGTAAAGCTGACCGGCGCCTCTGGCTGAATCGGCGTTTTCAGCTCTACGTTGAGATTGGTGGTGGCTTCATAGGCGTAGGTATTCACGATCGGTTTATCCGGCAGGATAAAGAACGAGTCCGCAACGATCGGAGAGCTATTGATTGCGCCGTCTACGTAAGGGGCCTGAGACTGTTTTTGGGTCGGGAAGAAGGTGATTTTAGCGACGTCGCGCGGCTGCCCCACGGCGGCAATGGTGTAGCCGATGTTGGCGTATTTTCCCTTCACCAGGTTCAGCTTCACCGTGACGTTAAAATCCGGGTGCGTAAAGTCGATGACAATCGCGTTATCCTGCTTTTCGACGTGCTTGATTTTGAAATCCGCGGTGTGGATTTTACTCTCATCCGGCAGCGTCAGAAAGAACAACTCCTGCGGCGTGAGCGGATGGTTAGCCTTGTTGTCCTTCACCACGACCGTTGAGTTTGTATCATCAAACAAGAGGGCAATATTGTCGTTATTGAGCGCGTAGTTTGCTGCCGCTGCACCATGAGAAACGCAGAGAGCCAGCAGTGAGAGAGTGAGCACTTTCTTCATCGGGGTAAGATCCTTATTTGTCATTTTTCAGCATTCGGTTAATGGACTGCTCCAGCCAGTAGCGCTGGGTGCCAAAATTAATCCGCAGGTAGTTTTCGCCGTTTTGTACATAGTGGCTGCCGTCTTCTATGACCACGCCTGCCTGCCGTGCGAAATGTTGGGTTAGCTGCGTTGCGCTACGCTCATCCGCGCTTACGTCTATCCACGCCAGATACGACGATTCCGGGTTCATCATCTTCCACGCCGGGAAGTGGGTCTGGAGGGCATCCGCCAGATACCGGGCGTTGCCTTGCAGATAACCGTTCAGCGCGTCGAGCCAGGGCAGACCGTGTTGATAGGCCAGAATGATTCCCCATACCCCGAACAAATTGGGCGAGGTAATGGAGTTCTTCTCGAGCTGCTGGCGGAAGCGCTGGCGCAGCGAGTCGTCTGGAATCATGGAGTAGGAGGTTTTCAGCCCGCCCAAATTGAACGCTTTGTTGGGCGATGTGAGCACGATCAGGTTGTCCTGGGCGGCACAGCCAGAGGTGAGACAACTGGCGAATTTGCCATCCAGAATGTGTTCAGCGTGAACCTCATCGACCACCAGAATCGTGCCGTAGCGTTGACAGAGATCGGACACCTGGCGTATTTCTTCCTCGCGCCAGATCCTGCCGGACGGGTTATGTGGCGAGCAGAAGAACCACAGCGTTGGACGGTGGGTTTTGAGCTGTTCTTCTATCAGATTAAAATCAAGCTGATAGCGGTTTTCCTCCACGCGCAGCGGGTTAGCCAGTACCTGCACGCCCTGGCGCTGTGCCGCCATCGCAAAAGGATCGTAGACCGGCGTGTTCATCATCACGCTGTCACCCGGTTTGCAGAATGCCTGAACCGTGTAGTGCAGCGTGGATACGGTGCCGTAGGTCAACGTGATCCACGACTTTTCCACCTCAACCTGATGACGTTTGCGCTGGAAGGCAATGACCGCGTCGTAGAATTCGTCAAAGCACCAGGTATAACCAAAGGTGCCGTGCTCCACGATGCGCCGGAAACCGTCAATCACCGCAGGTGGTGAGGTGAAATCCATATCGGCTATCCATAGGGGGATAAAGGACTCCGGGACGTCACCGAAACGCGAGCAAACAAAGGTATGGTCCCATTTACGGCACTTATCACTTTGACGCTCAATGATTTTGTCGAAATCAAACATCACTCCTCCTGTTAAATTAAGGCTTCAATGCCGGTTTTGACGCTCTGTACCTGCGGTCCGATGATCACCTGCACGCTATGCGCATCAAGCATCACCACTGACAACGCGCCTGCCGCTTTCAGCGCCTGCTGATCGATAAGGCCCATATCTTTCACCACCAGACGCAAGCGGGTAATACAGTTATCAAGCGACTCAATGTTCTCTTTACCTCCGAGCGCACGTAGGATAAGCTCGTGATCGTATTTTGATTTTCCGCGCGCGCGGGTGTTCGCCTCGACGGCTTGCTGTGCCCCCTGAACATCCACCTCGCGGCCCGGCGTTTTGATGTTGTGTTTGAGGATGTACCAGCGGAAGACAAAGAAGTAGATGGCAAACCAGGCAATACCAACCGGGAACAGCAGATACCATTTGGTCGACATTCCCTGCATCACGCCGAAAATCAGCAGATCCAGAATGCCGCCGTCGGTATTGCCGATGGTCACTCCCAGCAGGGCCATTACCATCAGCGCCAGGCCAGACATGACGATATGGAAGGCGTAAAGCGCGGGGGCGATAAACAGGAACAGGAACTCAATCGGCTCTGAAATACCGGTGACGACGGAAACCAGCACGCCGGAAAGCAGCAACCCCTTAATGACCGGCCGATTTTCCGGACGCGCGGTGCGGTAGATGGCGTAAGCCACGGCGGGTAAACAGAAGATAAAGGTCGGCATAAACCCTTGTGACAGAAACGCGGTAACGTGCGGGCTAAACGGCAGGCCGGCTTTGAGCTCGGCGTAGAAGATATTCAGCGCCCCGGCGACCTCATGGCCATTTACCATTTCAATGCCGCCTGCTGGGGTAAAACGCACCATCGCCAGCAGGATGTGGTGCAGACCAAAAGGTTTAAGCAGCAGCACGCCTACGCCGTAGAGGAAGGGGCCGAAAACGCTGGTGCTCTGGATGATATGCCCAATGCCCGCGATGCCCAGCGCGACGTATTCCCACAGCATGGGAATGAACAGACCCACCAGCGACAGGGTGAGCGCGGTAATAATCGGCACGAAACGAATGCCGCTAAAGAAGGCGAAGGCGTCATGCAGAACCGTGTCCTGAAAACGGTCATGCAGAAAATAGGTGATAACCCCAACCACAATGCCACCTAATACCCCCATCTCCAGGGTTTGAATGCCCAGCACGATCGATTGTCCTACCTGTTTCATGGTGGCGGGGTCGGCAAGCTGGTGGGTAGCCGTCAGGTAATAATTAATGCTCATGTTCATCAGCATGTAGCCAACGAACCCGGCAAAGGCAGCGACCGCTTTGTTGCGCTTGGCAAGCCCCATGGGGATCGCCATGGCAAACATCAGCGGCAGATAGGTAAAAGCAAAGCCACCGACCATAGCGATAAAGCCAAAGGTCAACTGGGTAAATTCGCCGCCCAGAAAGGGAAAACTAGTAATGGTGGAAGGGCTGGTGACTGAACTACCGATACCCAGCAGCAATCCCATAAAGGCAAGAAGCGAAACCGGGAACATAAAGGTTTTCCCCAGACTTTGTAAAAACTCCCATAATTTTGATTTAAAAGATTTTTTTTTGTGTCATATAGGGCTCCTCGAATTTTAGGATAATGGAAGGCACTACCCGGTTTAAGGACGCGCCTTCATATTTGTGAGACTTATAATTATTTTGAAATATTGAGGTAATACGCTGTTGGATCAGGCCTCCGCCGGTAGCCGTAATCGATTTGCCGAGCCGCAGACGGCGATTTTGCTTCTGACCACCTCTTTCATGGCGTCCATGCCAACCCGCATGTAAAAGCGCGGATCGTTGCTCTGCTGATTTTCAGCAAACCAAGCTTTGATAGCGTCAGAGAAGGCGATCTTCAACTCGGTTGCAACGTTGACTTTGCAGACGCCTGGCCCAATGGTGCGACGAACATACTCATCCGGCACATCGCTCGCCCCATGCAGCACAAAGCGGGCAAAACAAACGGCATAAATTCCATTTGTTTTGCCCGCTTTGTGCTGCCTCACCATTTCTGTCAGATGTTTCACTTTCCTCTCCAGTTCAGATT
>JAIJJM010000185.1 GCA_022728415.1 Collinsella sp.
CCGTTCTATATCGCCAAAAACGTGCGCTATCTGCACAGTGTTTTCCACCTGTGGGTGCTTGCCGGCAGCATCTTCCAGTTCATGGCGGTGATCCTCTTCGTAATCTAGCGACCGCGCCCACGACCCCGTTCGCGCGGTCGACCGGCGCAATTGCGCTGTTCGCTACCTACGTCTCCTGCCAACGTCCCGAATCTTGGAGGTTCGAGAAACTCCCGATGGACATAACCATCTCCCTTATTACCACGCTCGTCCTGACGCTAATCAACGGCTACTTCTCCATGTCCGAGATGGCGCTCACCACGGCCAAGCGCGCCGTGTTGGAGCACGATGCCGAGGAGGGCGATAAGCGCGCCGAGCGCGCCGTCCAGCTCGCCGCCGACTCCGATCAGCTGTTGGCCACCATCCAGGTCGCCATCACGCTCGTGGGCTTTGCCTCATCCGCCGTCGCGTCGACGAGTCTGTCCGACCCACTTGCCGCGTGGCTCATGAGCTTTGGCATCGCGCCGCTTTCCGCCATCGCACGCGGTCTGGCGCCGGTCATCATCACCGTCACCGTCGCCTTTGTGTCCATCGTGATCGGCGAGCTCGTGCCCAAGCGCATCGGTCTCGCTAATGCCGAGGGCGTATCCAAGCAGGTCGTGGGACCGCTCTCCGTGTTCCAAAAGATCGCCCATCCGCTCGTGTGGCTGACCGGCGCTTGCTCCGATGGGCTGGCCCGCATCCTGCGCATCAAGAGCGCCGATGACCGCCAGAACGTCTCGGAGGAAGAGATCAAGTACATGGTCTCGGAGCAGGACGACCTGCTCGACGAGGAAAAGCGCATGATCCACGAGATCTTCGACCTGGGCGACACCGTTGCCCGCGAGGTCATGGTGCCGCGCGTGGACACCACCATGTGCGAGGACGACGAGACGGTCGCCGACGTGTTGTCCACCATGCGCCAGACCGGCTTCAGCCGCATTCCGGTGTATCACGAGGATCCCGACAACGTCGCGGGCATCGCGCACATCAAGGACTTGATCCAGCCCGCGCTCGACGGCAAGGGTGACCAGCCCATCGCCGATTATCTGCGCGACGCCACCTTTGTGCCCGACACCAAGGATATCCTGCCGTTGCTGTCCGAGATGCAGACTTCGCACGACCAGATCGTGGTCGTCGTGGACGAGTACGGTGGCACGGCCGGCATTATCACCATCGAGGACATCGTCGAGGAAATTGTCGGCGAGATCGAGGACGAGTTCGACCCCGACAACAAGTATCTCACGCGCCTCTCGCGCCGTGAGTGGCTCGTCGATGGGCGTTTTTCGTGCGATGACGCGATTGAGCTTGGTTGGCCGCTCGAGGAAAGCGATGATTATGAGACCATCGCCGGCTGGATTTTGGAGCTTTGCGACTCGGTGCCCGACATCGGAGAGGTGTTTGAGGTTGCGGGGTACAAGTTCAAGGTGCAGTCGATGCGTGGCCAGCGCATCTCGCTTATTCGCGTGATCGCTCCGGCCGAAACCGATAAGAAAGATTCCGAGCCCGCGGCAGAGAAGCCGGCGGCGTCGGGTGCGGGCCCTGCGGACCCGCACGACGGCGACGAGTAGGGCAAGGACGAGTAGGGGAGAGTTATGGCAGGCCTGTTCAACATCCTTAAGGTCACCGTCAGCGAGGACAAGATTTGCGCGCACGTGCTGGTGAACCCCGGCATGCCGCTCATGACCTCGGAGGATATCGAGGCCACGGCGCGCGTGTACTACCTGGTACCCGCGATTGCCAAGCATCTGTGCCTGGGCGATTCGGGTCGCGAGTTCCAGGACTGCATGGGCCAGACCGAGCTTTGCCACCTGCTGGAGCACGTGACGGTCGAGCTCATGAACGAGACCGGTCTTGCCGGCAGCATTTCGTGCGGTCGCACGCGCGTGAGCGAGCATGACGAGCGTGTCTTTGAGGTCGAGCTTTCGTGTCCCGATGACGCGCTGGCCATTGGCGCGCTGTCGTCGGCGACTTTTATGATGGACTGGGCGTACCTGCACGCCGACCAGCCGGCCCCCGACGTGGAAGGCACGGTCGCGGGTCTGCGCAACCTGGTGTTGGGCATGCGCGCCGAGGCCGAGGGCAAGGACCCGCACGAGGCCGTCGCCGCTGCGAACGGCGAGGACGTGGCCGAGGATGCGCCCGAGGGCGACGCTCCTGCCGACGCCGACACTGAGCCTGTTGCCGAGGCGCCTGCTGAGCCCGAGTCTGCGGAGCCTCAAGGCGTCCCGAGCTTTGACGACGAGCCGCAGATGCCAATCGATACCGAGGGTGCGGTCACCGAGAACCACGAGGCCCCCGCGGCCGTCTTCGGTGGTGCGGCAACGGCTCCGTCCGGCTCGGCGCACGAGGGAACGCTGCCGCTCGTTGATGGCGCTGGCGAAGACCCGGCCGCCACGGTGGCCATGCCGGCCATGCCGCAGGAGTAGGTTCGCTCACTTATCACCATCATGTTCCCGCGCTTTTACCGTATGCAGATGAGCGCGACGGCAAGTGTTGCGCTGCGGGTATAATGGACAGCATTCAAACGGTGGGCATCGAGGTGCCCGCAGGAGAGGAATGATCATGGGAAAGACTTTCAGCTTTGTCTCCGGTGCGCTCTTTGGTGCTGCCGCCGGCGCTATCATCGGCGTTGCTCTGGCCCCGCGCTCGGGTGCCGAGACCCGCGCCATGGCCGCCGATATCGCCAACGATGCCTGGGACAACATGCGTGACACCTACGAGCACGGTGCCGAGGAGGCCCGCGCCGCGGTCAACGACTTTGGTCCGATGGTCGACGCCAAGACCGATGACCTGCGCGCCAAGGTCGACCTGGCCCGCGAGCGCATGGACCAGCTTCGCGAGCAGCTCAACAACGCCATCTCGGGCGGCAACGTGACGCCCGCTGCCGACGTCGTGGTCGAGAACGTCACTGAGGCCGACACCGAGGCCACGGAGCCCTCGACCGAGGCATAATGCGCGCAGGGGATTTTGTCGGCGTCAAGGTTTATCGCAAGCCTGCCGAAGACAAGCGCACCAAAAAGGACGGCACGCCGCGCAGCCCTAAAAAGCTCGGCAAGATTCACTTTCCCGTCTTTACCCCGGGCGGCACGCGCGTGGTGGGCTTTATGGTCCGCCAGTCCGATATCGCGGGCATGATCGAGCGCCCCGACCGCTTTGTGGCGCTCGATGCCATCGGCGTCTATGAGGGTGCTGTCGCGGTCGACGACGTCAAGGGCACCTACGATGCCGCCGCAGCCAAGCGCCTCGATATCAACCTGGACGATTGCATCATCTGGGTTGGTATGGATGTGCGCACGGAATCGGGCGATGTCGTGGGCTACTGCTCGGACGTTGAGTTCAAGCCGCGCTCGGGTATTGTGCAGATGTTCTACGTGACTGCCGGTGCCGCTTCGAGCGTGCTGGTGGGCGACACGCAGGTGCCGCCGACGATGCTGCGCGGCTACGAGAACGGCGCGATGATTGTCTCGGACGAGGTCAAGGCGCTCGGGTATTCGGGCGGCGTGGCCGCCAGGGCTGCCGAGGCCGGTGTCGTGGTGGGCGATAAGGTCAAGAAGGGCGCCAAGGTGCTCGATGACAAGGGATCGGTTGCCGTGGACAAGGGCAGCCGTGCACTGGGTAAGCAGCTCGGCAAGACGCGCGGTATGTTCAAGGCCTTTAAGGACGAATATCAAAAGGCGAGCGGGAACTCGTCAAAAGCTAGCAAATAACGACGTACCAAATGATGGGAGGCGAGCCGGAGACATGTTGCTCCGGCTCGCTGTGTTTATGGGGGAGGGCACATGCGCCAAAACGGATCTAACTTAAACGGGCGCTCGGGTGCGCGTCCGACGGCGCGTCGCGACCTAGGGCAGCTGCCCAGCGGTCAGCGTCAACGTCGCCGTAAGCCCGGCGCGATGTACCTCAACCATAGCCGTGGGTTTAGCGATCGCAGTGCGCGTATCGGCAACGGGCGCTCGCCGCGCCGACCGTCCCACCTGCCCTATGCGCTCATCGCCGTGGGTTGCGCGCTCGTGCTGTTTATCGCTGCCGTCGTGGGCTACGTCAACCGCAGCGTGGACGTGGAACTCAACGGGCAAAAGACCGCGGTGCGCGTGGGCTCTACGTTGCAGAATCTTATCGACGATCAAAGCCTGACCGAAACGTACGACGCCGGCGATCTGCTGGCCGTCGACGACAGCGTGCTCAAGCGCCATGGTGGCGAAAAGCTGTCGGTGAAGGTCGACGGCAAACGCGTGAAGCAAGGCAAATGGAATAGTCGCGAGCTTACGGGTGGCGAGAAGGTGACGGTTAAGGACGGCCGCAACGCGTACGAAAAGCACGAGGTCCAGGCCAAGACTGTCGAGCCAAAGCTTAAGGTCGAGGGCACGGGTGCCATTGAGTACGTCAAAACCTGGGGTGTTCGGGGCCGCTCTGAGATATGGGTCGGCGAGCAGTCGGGCAAGACGCAGGACCGCGGCGAGGTCGTGCCCGCCACCGACTGCGTAGTAGAGTGCGCAAGCGTAGCGCCCAAGGGCAACGAAAAGTACGTGGCCCTGACATTTGACGAGGGTCCGAGCGGTGCGACCAAGCAGATCTTGCAGGTGCTCAAGGAAAAGGACGTCACGGCGACATTCTTCCTTTCGGGCGATGCCGCGGAAGCCTCGCCCGCTACTGCCAAAGCGATCGTCGATGCCGGGTGCGAGATCGGCTCCAACAGCTACAGCGATGATTCGCTCAAGGGCGAGGATCGCGAGACGGTACGCAAGCAGATCACGAAGGGCACCGAAGCGATTAAGTCGGCGACCGGCGTCGAGACGATGCTTTTGCGTGCTCCCTACGCCGCGTTTGACGAGCAAAACTGGATCGACTCGATGGACCTGGTGTCCGCCGTGGTTTCGTGGAATATCGATTCGGGCGACTGGCTGCTCAACGGCGCCGACGAGCAAGTATCGACCGTGCTCGACTCGGTGACGCCGGGCAATATTGTGCTGCTCACCGATAGCGATGAGCACGCCGGGCAGACGCTCGAGGCGCTGCCGCAGATTATCGATGGCCTCGTCGCCGACGGCTACAAGATCGTGACGCTCAGCGACCTGGTCAAGACGGACACGGCATTGAGCAAAAAGCTTACCTCGCTCACCAAGGTTTCCATGCCCAAAAACGCCGTGTCCCCCCAACTCCCCAAGGACGACGACACCACAGAGTAGTCATCGGGGACGTGCTTAAACGACTAGCCATGTGGGACAGTCTTGCGAAAACTCGGCACTTGGGGACTGTCCCCAACGGCCGGCA
>JAIJJM010000186.1 GCA_022728415.1 Collinsella sp.
CCTCGTCCAAGTTGGAAAGCGTGAGGATGTCGTTAACGAGCGCTGCCAGGCGGCCCGCCTCGCGGTAGATGCGGCCGCCAAAGTTGCGCAGGTCGTCCTCGCCCTCGACCATACCGTTCGCAATGAGCTCGGCATAGCCCGAGATTGCCGTAAGCGGGGTTTTGAGCTCATGGGTGATATTGGCCGTGAATTCGCGGCGCATGCGGTCGTTGTCCGCCAGCACCGCCATCTGACGCTTGAGCTCCTGGCGTTGCGACTCAATGCGCTCGAGCATGGGAACCATCTCGGCATAAGCATGCTCGTAGCTGCGGCGCGGATGGTCCAGATCGACCTCTTGCAGCGGCGCGATGATGGCACGGGATTCGCGGCGCGCCAAGAAAAACGAGAGCACCGCGCCCGCTGCCGCGATAAGCAGCATCGGCGCCACAAGAGACATGAGAATGGCCGCAATGCCAGGTTGGGCCTGCGCCAAGCGAACAACCTGGCCGTTATTAAGTCGGACAGCTCGATACAGCATAATCTCGTCGAGCGTGGAGCTTGCGCGCTCCGCAGAACCCGATCCGCTCTCGAAAGCCTTGACGACCTCGGGACGATCGCCGTGATTGGGCAGCATAGAAGGCGACGCCTCGTTGTCGTAGGCAACCGACCCGTCTTTGTTGATCAGCGTGATGCGCAAGTCCTCGCGATCGAGACTGCGCAGAAAGGCAATAGGCTCCTGCTGCTCGTTGAGGGCAGCGGCAATAAGCTCGGTTTCCTGAGAAAGGTTGGCACTCGTGGCATCTGCCAGGGTATTTTGCACAAAGAACGCGCCCAGCACCGTAAACGCCACGATAACCGCCATAGCGCAGAAAAAAACCGTCGCGAACACGCGATGCGACAGGGTGCGTTTTCCCTGGGGGGCTAAGACCACGAGCTACTCCTCCGATGCGCTAGCCGCGCTGTCGGCTCCTTCGGTATCGTCATCGGCCGTAGGCTCGGCCAGACGATAGCCCACGCCGCGCACGGTCTCTATGGCGCTCGCATGCTCGCCGAGCTTTTGGCGGAGCGTCTGCACGTGTACGTCGACGGTGCGCGAACCGCCGTCGAAGTCCCAGCCCCATACGCTCTGCAGCAGCGACTCGCGGGTAAAGACCACGCCAGGTTTGCGCATGAGGTACTCGAGCAGGTCGAATTCGCGCAGCGTGAGCTTGAGCGGTTCACCGGCAACAGTCACTTCGCGGTGGCTGGGCGAAAGTACGATATCGCCCACGCTGAGTACATCGCTCGCCTGCTTGACCATGCCGCCGCGGCGCAGCAGCGCACGGCAACGGCTAGCGAGTTCCATAAGTGAGAACGGCTTGGTCAGGTAATCGTCGGCGCCGCCATCGAGCGCCATGACCTTGTCGAGCTCGGTGTCCTTGGCGGTGAGCATCATAATGGGCACCGTCGCCGTCAGGCGATCGGCACGCAGACGGCGCATAATCTCCAGGCCGTCGGTATCGGGCAGCATGATGTCGAGCAGCACAGCATCGGGCACCCGTCGCGCCACGGCGGCCTTAAACTCGCCATCGCACGAAAAGCCCTCGGCCTCGATTCCCTGCTTGCGCAGAGCGTAGACCGTTAAATCCCTGATGTTGTCATCGTCCTCGACGTAATAGATCATGTTGAACCCCTTTGCGGTCGGCATGACCGCATCTTAACCCTAAAGGCGCCTGTACTGGATGGTATCAGCCAAAACGGCCCGTCAAATAATCCGCCGTGCGCGGATCGGTCGGGTTCTTGAAGAGTTGGGCAGTGGGCGCATGCTCCACCAGCTCGCCCAGCAAAAAGAACGCGACCGAGTCGGAGATGCGCGCAGCCTGCTGCATGTTGTGCGTAACGACCACCAGCGTGCAGCTCTCCTTGAGCTCGCAGGCCAGCTGCTCCACCACCAGCGTCGATACGGGGTCGAGCGCCGAGGTCGGCTCGTCCATCAGCAGAATGTCGGGCTGCACGGCCAGTGCACGGGCGATGCACAGACGCTGCTGCTGGCCGCCCGAAAGACCCAGACCCGATTCCTTGAGCTTGTCCTTGACCTCGTCCCACAGTGCGGCGCGTCGCAGGGAGTCTTCGACCAGCTCGTCGAGCACGACGCGGTCGCGCACCCCCATGCCGCGAGGACCGTAGGCGACGTTGTCGTAGATGCTCATGGGAAACGGATTGGGGCGTTGGAACACCATGCCCACGCGCTGGCGCAAGCGGCAGATATCGTAATCGCCCAGGATATTCTGGCCGTCGAGTGCAATCTTGCCTTCAATGCGGCAATCCTTGATGCCGTCGTTCATACGGTTAAAGCAGCGCAGCAGCGTCGACTTTCCGCAGCCCGAAGGCCCGATGAACGAGGTGATCTGCTTGTCGCGAATTTTGATGTTCACGTCCTTGAGCGCATGATGGTCGCCATAAAACAGGTCAAGGCCCTCAACATCGATGCGCGTCGGCGAGGCGGCAAGGTCCTGCGCCGTGGGGCGAGTCGCATCCCCAACTTCGCGCTCGTGCGCGGCCTCGGCCTGCGCCTCCATGAGTTCCTCAAGCTCCGTAGGCTCCATCGCCGCAGCAGCCGTCATACCGCATACCTCCATATCGATATCAATTCAGCAGTATCGATAGTAGAAATCACGGCTCATACGCACGTGAGCACATTGTCAAGTGTTTGTAAGGGCACGGCGGTTATGCAGCGGGCAGCGCAATGGTAAACACCGTGTGCTCGGGCGTCGATTCGCACGCAATGGCGCCGCTGTGTGCCGCGACAATCTCCTTGGCGATGGCAAGACCCAGACCGGCGCCACCGCGATTGGTCGCACGCGCCGCGTCCAGGCGATAGAACTTCTCAAAGATCACCTTGAGCTTAGCCGCCGGAATCGGATCACCCTGATTGATAAAGCGAATTCGCACGCCACCGTCATCTTGGCGCCCAGCCTCAATCGTGATGGTCGATCCTTCGTAGCTATAGGCGATGGCGTTTTTCATGATGTTGTTGAACACGCGAGCCATCTTGTCGCCATCTACGAGCACCGTCAGGTCCTCACGCACATCAACGTGGACATCTTTGTGCTGCTCGTTGAGAATGGGATAGAACTCATCGGCCACCTGCGACAGCAGCAATCCCAGGTCGACGTAGCCGCGCGTGAGCACAATATCGTGGAAGTCAAAGCGCGTGATATCAAAGAGCTCCTCAATAAGCGCGTCGAGTCGGTGCGCCTTGTCGAGCGCAACGTCCGTAAAGTGCGCGCGCTGCTCAGCCGGCAGGTCGGGCGCCTCCTGCAACAGCGAGAGGTAGCCCACCACGCTGGCAAGCGGCGTGCGCAGGTCATGCGCCAAGTATGTGACCAAATCGTCCTTGCGATGTGACTCGTCACGCAGGGCTTGCTGGACTTTGCGCTCGCGATCGCGCACACGGTTGAGCACACCCTCGACCTCCAGGAAGTCGCCGTCGATGTTGTCCCACGCGTCGGGATGATCGATCAGGCGATCCTGAATACGGGCGGCAAGCACGCGGTCGGAATGCCGCTCACCCTGCTCATAGCCCTGGTAGTACAGAGCGCGGCCGCAAAAGAACAGGACACATACGGCGAGCGCCAAGACAAAGCCAAGCATGTTGAATACAAAGCCGGCATCGAACAGCGCCGGTCCCTCAATGCCACCGAGTGCCATGGTGCCGATCGCCAACGTCATGGCCCACGCGGCACCGCCGATCACCACGCAACGACGCACGATTTCAAAGCGATCGATCAGCAAGAAGCCGATGAGTAGCACCGCCAAGATACCGGCGATGTTATCAATGCCGATCAGCAGCAGACTCAGCAAGAAGAACAGCACCGTCGCAAGCACGCGATTATCGACGACCGCTCCTACATATTCAAAGAGCCGATCGGGCACCTCAAACGCCTGCTTATCGTCTTTTGTCATGTCCATGTCCTCGCAAACAAAGGCGTTATTCAATGATATAGCCGACGCCCCAAACGTTTTTGATAAAACGCGGCTTCTGAGCGTCGTCACCGATCTTTTCGCGCAGGTGACGAATGTGCACCATCACCGTATTGTTGGAGCCGGGCATAAAGTCCTCGTTCCACACCGCGCGGAACAGATCCTCCACGGGCACTACGCTGCCGCGATGCTCGGCCAGATACAGCAAGATGGAATACTCGATGGGCGTGAGGCGCACCGGCGCACCGTCCACCGTCACGGAGCGAGCGTCACGGTTGATCTCGAGGCCATCGAGCTGGAGGGTCGGCAACTCGGTCGCCTGCGCGCGGCTACCGTAGCTGGTGTAGCGGCGCAACTGAGCATGAACGCGCGCGATGAGCTCCAGCGGGCGGAACGGCTTGACCACGTAATCGTCCGCGCCAAGAGAAAGGCCTTCGATCTTATCCTGCTGGGCATCGCGTGCCGTCAACATAATTACGGGATAGGTATGGTTAGCACGGATGGTACGCAGCAGCTCAAAACCATCGATATCGGGCAGCATGACATCGAGCAGTGCCAGGTCAAACTCTTGCTCCAGAATTGCCTTGGCCGCATCGGCCCCGCTGTAGGCGATCTGGACGTCAAAGCCCTCCTTTGTGAGGTAGATACCAACCAGGTCGGCGATGGCCTTCTCGTCATCAACTACCAGTATGCGCTCGTTCATGCGTGCTCCTCTCGCGCTCCATTATGCCCGAGGCGGCGCCCGCCACACACAACAAGCGTGGGCGATTAAGTCGACCTTAAGCACCCTTGCGCCCGTTCGAGCACGAATGCGGGCCATGCGCGCACGCAACAATCGTCGTCGCCGGCAAACGATATACTTTAGTGTCAGAAGAGACCATCCCGTCGAAAGCGAAATCTGTGAAGTCCCTCACCTCTTTTGCAAAGCGCTCCGCCCAGCTTGCCGCCACCGCCAGATTTTTGGCGGCGTCCGCCAGCAGGCCGTCCCGGGGCATCGGCTCCGGGGCGATGTCCGGCCGGGTATATTCCTCCAAGGCGGTCATGTGGTTCCACCAGACGGTATCCATCCACGAAAATCCCTTGTCCAGCGTTTCGCCCTCGTCCCAGCGCTGGGCCATCAGGGCGTAGAGGCTGTAATAGAGCACGTCCTTATTCAACAGGTATTTCACGTCATTGATGGTACTGGCGTCATAGAGATAATCGGGCATTGCACCGGTAACACCGTCAGGAGACCGGGTGAAAATATTGGTATCCATGGCGAACAGCACCCGCTTGGGCGGGTGGGTCCGCATCAGCAGCCCCATCACCTGATCGAATTCACTGAAATAGCCGTCAGGAA
>JAIJJM010000187.1 GCA_022728415.1 Collinsella sp.
ATTGTAATTCAAATTATCATTCATTACAATCAAAATTGTCAATAATATTTATGCAGTGTGAAGGAGTATATTATGGCATCCTTGCTTCAAGGATTCGAAGAAGTTCAGCTAGTTAAGCCCGTTGGCAAAACGGTAATGACCGTTACCGATTCCGTTGTACGTTTTAATAAGGCCACCGCAGAAGTGCTGAATTTTCCAGCACAAGTTAAGATCCTTATTAACGATAAAACCAGACAAATTGCCGTCACGCCGACTACCGCCAAGGCGGATAATGCCGTGAAATTCAGCAAGGGTGAGGGCAAGCAGACTACGTCTGTAAGTATCAAGAATGCTGTGCTTGTTGAAGCAATTTCCAAGTACTTCACGCTTGTCGAAGCTCCAGAAGGCGAGGTCTCTTTCGCCTCCGTCAATGGCACTGCTTACCCGGAAGACAAGACCGTGATTTTTGATGTCGCAAACGCCACTGCCGGCACCATGAAGCGCCGCGGCCGCAAGAAGGCTGAGTGATTTCTGCTTAATTCGCGATTATACGAATACTGTAAAAGCCTGGATTTCGAATTAATGATAATTCAGGCTTTTAATTTCCAAAAACCAGCATGGCTTGGGTTGAACAATACATGCACCAGCCCCACGGAGAGGATCTAAACGGCTGATTGGCCCATAGATTATTCAGTTTTTGTAAGCGACTGCCAATTACTTGGTGGGAGTTTAACCCCCAATGCTTTATAGGCGTCATCGATCTCACGAAGAACACCTGTGGCATCTCTCAACCAAGAGAGACCTCGAACATCAGTAAATGTAATTGCTGATTCGATTCTGATATGCATTCCAGATCCCGGATATGGAACCCGAGTCTTATATCGTCCCGGCGGCACGGTACCAATCGAAGACGTAAACTCATTTCCTTTCAAGAATGGTTGTCCAGCCCCTTGGTATGTACCTGTTGTCAAAACGACATTGTAAATGGGCTGCTTGGAATCATTATTGACTATGACATCTACTGTTTTTGAGTCATTTGATACGAGCAACTCACCATTGGCATCAGATACTAACCATGTCGAAATCATATTTGCTTGGTCAAACTTCAAATCATTAGAATCTTTTTCCTCCGTATGCTTGTAAGTATCGACAGCAATTTGGTTAGCCCTTTGCGCCTGATCAGCAGCAATCAGCGCTACCGAAATCGAAGCTATAGCAATAATTATTGTTGCAATTTCTATTGCAGCTTGCCAAATTGAGAAATCATTCGGAAATGCGCGAAGGTACATCACAAACAAATCCTTCCTCTATCTATATGTATAAATATGATATCTGTGAATACTCAGTGAAGCCCCCATCAATATCTTTCCAACCTCAATCACAAGCGAGGGCCAACGCCGCAAGGCATTGGCCCCCTTCTGCTAACGGTGTCCACCCGCTTCAAACCCTATGCTCAGAGGAAGAATGGCAGACGACAAATCATACCGTCGCAATTGCACAACTAGCTCCGGACGGACATACGGCCAAAGATCAGCAAGCATTTCCGGGGTCAACTTATCCGACACCTTTTCGCCACTAAAAGCAACTGCATAGCATACATCCGCAGAAAATACTGGCTCAGAATCATTCGGAGCTTTTTCGGGACGAATCTCCACATGTACCGTCAGTTCATGAGGCCAAGGACGCCCTTCCGGAGTCTGCATGTTAAATAAAAAATCAATATTTGACTCCCCTGAGCCATCATCGGCATAAGCTAGATCTCTCATGCTCCGTTCTGAAATCAACGCAATCTTACTAATCATGCTGGCACCGTCTCCCCTTGCGCAACAGTTTCGGGAGCGAGGGCATCGTTATCTACATATAGAAGGGAGAATCCCAGCATATCGTTTCCGTTAGTCCCAGATGCGTGCGATTCAACGCGCAATCGTCCTATCTGCCGTTCAAAAGTGAATTCACCACTCTCCCAAGAAGCTACTCCATTCACCACGGCTCGAATTTCCTCACGCAAATAATGACGACTGCCATCGGGCTTCGCCTCCGCAGGCTCCACCACATATTCAATACGAGCGCCAACTTCCAAAGCATAGTCAGTTAGCAAAGACACCATATTTGTCTTGCCGTTTTCAATTTGAGAAATATATCCCTGAGAAACGTTCATCTCATCAGCCAACTGCGTCTGAGTCATGCCACGTCGCCTACGCATCTCAATGAGCTGATCTAGCAACTCGTCACCGCTATGGTACAAATCATAAGCCAATTCGCGATAGTCGTACTCAGCTCGCCCCATCATTCTCACCGCCATTCCAAAATATTACTATATCTAATATATATATCGCCGATTATCTCTCACGAAACAGTCTCTCGCCCATCGGACGCCTGCTGCTCATATACTGCAATCGCTCTATCGATTTCCTTATTTTGGGCTTTTTGTATTAGCTCATCATCGCCACTCCGCACATCCTTGAGATGCATATGCAGCCCCCCACACCACATCAATTAAATCCAACGGCTCAGCATCGTAATGCCGTATTTGTTCGCGCTTGCCAACTCTCAGTTCACGCGCATCGCGATGCCAGCGAAACTCGAACATTGGCGCGTCCCCACGCTTCGAATGAGCGAGAAAAATGACTTCATTGCCTGGAGTCAGGCTGCCGGCCACGGCACGATCCAATTTCTCCTCAACAAAAGCCTCTAATCGCATCTTGTATTTGTTATAACGCCTTGAATCCAGCAATCCCCAGGCAAATTCCTGATTAGCTGCCATAGCAGCGAACCATCTAGCAACGGCACGTTGAGCGGACTCACCATCTACATGTTCAATAGGCTTCCCCCGCCACTGATAATTCACGGCACGCCCTCTCACACAACGACCGTCCACAATCACCCCTCCTCGGTCACGAAACACAAACCGCAACATCGCAGTTTCGACTATTGTACAGGTACGTTTCAAGTGCCACAGCCTTCTAAATAGACAGCGGGAAGAGAATAATTTACTTCTTTGCCGGTAAAATGGTATGTCGATATCTCGTTGTTTTCCGGTTGAGCGAGACTCTACGATGTTGGAGGTGATTGGAGTTGCGGTTTGATGATAGGAGACAGCTCGATGTTGAAAACGCTGCTCTGATCGCATTGATTGAGTGCTGCGAACGGCCTGATACGTGGTCTTCATTGGCCAACGAGTGTCTAGTTGAAGGCAGTGCTGTGCGTGTGCTCAGGCATCGGATGGATCCGTTGCATAATCCGCTTCGTGAACACGAATATGTGCCGACGAATGAACAGGGCTCACTGTTTGAGGTGGAGGACATGCCATCCGTCGAATACACGGCGAAAGCGAATGCCGCGTGGAATCAAGCCAACCAGAAGGTGACGCAGTGGCGAGAGCAAAGTCTTGACTTGGTCACCGTGTTCGACGACCGGTTCCCCTCGCGGCTGCGATCGGTCGTAGACGTGCCGCCATTCCTGTTCGCCAAGGGTTCTCTGCTCTCGAACGATTTAGGTGTTAGCGTCGTGGGATCGCGCAAATGCTCGCCGGAGGGTGCCACGTTCGCCCATGACACGGCTTGCATGCTGTGCGAACGTGGATTGACTGTAATCGCAGGACTGGCTGAAGGCGTCGACTCGTTCGCCCACCGTGCAACATTGGAAGCAGGCGGACGAACGGTCGCATTCATTGGCACGGGCATTAACCGTTGCTATCCCGCATCCAACCGTGAACTGCAGAAAAGCATCGAAAAGCGGGGACTGGTGCTATCCCAGTTCTGGCCTGACAGTCCGCCAACCAAACAGACATTCCCGATGCGCAACGCGCTGATGTCGGGATATGGTCTGGCCACTGTGGTGGTTGAGGCATCGGAACATTCCGGCACACGTATTCAGGCCCGTCAGGCGCAACGTCACGGACGCCCGTTGATTTTCCGTGACGTCGTACTGGAACGCACCGAATGGGCGCAGGAATATCGCAACAAGCCAGGCGTGTTCGTCGTGCACAGTGTCGAAGAGGTCGGTAAAGCACTTGATAGGATCTCATTCCTCGACAACGATGTAGACACATTGCTGGGAAACATTCTCGACGCGAAGGCGCAATATGCTTGACTCTACGCTGAATCTAAATCTGCTGGCTGCATACGCCCGCTTTGAACAGAGTATGGGGTGGAGGTTGGGCAGCTATGCCAAAACAGTGATATACCGCAGTGCTAAGCATCATGTCTGTCCTACCTGCGGCGGTCCCAAGCGGGACAGCACATCGCTTTGCTACAGCTGCACTAGTCTGCGCCAACAGGCTGAGGCTCTCGGCGTCGCACATCTGATGGCGGATCGGGTCAGGATGCCAACTACGCTATTAAATTCGATCAGATGTACCGCGTCATGGATGGATACAAGCGCAACCGCCCTGAATCCAAGAAGGATTACTGCGAGACGCTGAAATATGTGCTTGGTGATGCGCTTGTCGTCCATTGGAGTTGTCTAACTCATACGTCTGATGGAGTGATGCCGAGCGCATGGGCTACCATACCGTCGACCACAACCAGCGAACGCTATGGTCAGCCACACCCACTCAACGGATTGGTCTCGCCGATGCTGAATAAAACCATCCCGGAGGTGAAATTGCTGGCTAATGAGCAGAAACATCGAGCGATTGCACCATCCACGTTCTCGCTGGATGGCTCGTATTCGGATGAGACACTAAGACATGTACTGCTCATCGACGATACATGGACGTCAAGAGGCACCGCCGAATCAGCCTCCATCATGCTTAAACAGTCTGGAGCGCAACGAGTGACCATCTATTGTCTGGCGAGAATCATCGATCTGGATTATTGCTCACGCATGATCGGGCAGAGCGTCTCTGACGGTTATAAGCAGTTGACCTATCGTAATGGATGCCCGTGGGATTATGACCAGTGCCCGATGCGGAACAAGTGATGATTTTTTACTTTTTCAAATTCCAGCTGTCTTTACACGGTTCGTGTTGCCTTTGCCGTCCCCGATGGCGGTCCAGTCTCTCCATCGGGGCTTGAAACGATGGATAGGTCATCGTTGTAACGTTGGCTTTCGGATTCATATAATGAACATGCACCTGCATACGACGGATACGGCGTCAAGCTGGTAAAGCAAGTACGAGTCGTGCCCTGACCGATCGCCATTGGCACACGACTCATTCGCTATGCGTCTGTCAGTTTCCAGCCAGTTCCAGTTCGCCTTGAGTGGGCGGGAGCATGGGCGGGTTGCATGCGATGATATCGGTCTGGCCTTGCTCGCGGGCCTGCTGCACCG
>JAIJJM010000188.1 GCA_022728415.1 Collinsella sp.
TTCGCTCCAAGCTGGGCTGTGTGCACGAACCCCCCGTTCAGCCCGACCGCTGCGCCTTATCCGGTAACTATCGTCTTGAGTCCAACCCGGTAAGACACGACTTAGCGCCACTGGCAGCAGCCGTTGGTAACTTGGTTAGCAGAGCGATGATGGCGCAAATGGTGCAACAGAGTTCTTGAAGTAGAGGCCCGACTACGGCTACACTGGAAGGACAGTATTTGGTATCTGCGCTCTGCTGAAGCCAGTTACCTCGGTTAAGCAGTTCCCCAACTGACTTAACCTTCGATCAAACCGCCTCCCCAGGCGGTTTTTTCGTTTACAGGCAGCAGATTACGCGCAGAAAAAAAGGATCTCAAGAAGATCCTTTGATCTTTTCTACTGAACAGAGATCCCCGTCAATTTAGAAGAAGATGATGGAGCCACAGTCCCTCCCTGAACATCACGTATATAGTTAGCCTGACATCCAACAAGGAGGTTTATAGCGAATATTCCCACAAAAAATCTTTTCCTCATAACTCGATCCTTATAAAATGAAAAGAATATATAACGAGGTTTAATTTATGAGTTTAAGATACTACATAAAAAATATTTTGTTTGGCCTATACTGCGCACTTATATATATATACCTTATAACAAAAAACAACGAAGGGTATTATTTCCTAGCGTCAGATAAGATGCTATACGCAATAGTGATAAGCACTATTCTATGCCCATATTCAAAATATGCTATTGAACACATATTTTTTAAGTTCATAAAGAAAGATTTTTTCAGAAAAAGAAAAAACCTAAATAATGCCCCCGTGGCAAAATTAAACCTATTTATGCTATACAATCTACTTTGTTTGGTCCTAGCAATCCCATTTGGATTGCTAGGACTGTTTATATCAATAAAGAATAATTAAATACCCAACACCTCATTTATAGTATTAAGTTTATTCTTATCAATAAAGGCACATAGAATGCCTGTAACAATAGCAATCCCCCAGATACCTAATGTAGTTCCAGCAAGCACACTAAAAAGTAAAACAACAACATAACTAACTCCAGCATCTACAGCTTTCTTCTCTAATGTAAGAAATAGCGGCTTCCAGTCACCTGTATCCTTAATTTTTAGGATATCAGATACCACATCATATCCAAAAGAAACATGTCCCGTAATCTTCAAGTACTTGGCAAACTGATCTAAATGCTTAGCCCAGTCTTCATACTTAACCGCCTCCAGTGCATTGAAAATTGCATCACGGTCTGCTTTGCTGAATTTCTTATTTAATACATCCTTGTATTTCTCAAAAGCAGCTAGAGCTTCATTCACATTGCTGATTTTCTTACCTTTAGATTTATCAGCAAGTTCCTGTGCCATTTTTGAATATTTTTCACCATATTTTTCAGATAGCGTTTGATAAAAGCTAACTGTTGCATCCACAGCATCCTTAATCTGCGAGTTCAGGAGATTAGTCTGTGCTGTTTTCAAATTATCTTCAGCATCATGAATACGTGAAACTGCTGTACTTCGCTTATTATTAGCCTGAGAAATAGCCTCTTGGATTCCATTTATCTCAGAGCTAATCTGGTTAAGACGCGTTTCTGATGCTGTTACCTGCTTTTGTTTTTCCTCCATCTCATCACCAGCTCTCGCCCGTAGTCTGGTGGCCTCAAAAAAAGGACGACTCTGAAGCGGATCATTCGCCCTAGGAGATAAAAGTTTAACCCTTTCATCCAGTTCTTTATATTTAGCAGATGCCTGATCCAACTCATTTCGTTTTCCGGACAGCGTATTCGTTTCTGCATCACGGGCATGAATACTGGAGCTTAAACGGGTATTGAGCGTATTAATCTCTTCATCCACTTTCGCCAGCTCAGATTGTGCAGCAGCAAGATTTTTTTGTGCCACCTCCACAGCCCGGGCCTCTTCACTCAATGCTGCCAGGCGTTTCTCTTCATCCTCAGCCAGTTTCAATTGGCGTTCTGTTTCAGCCTGCTCCTTCTCTATCTCTTTACGTCGTTGTTCTGCTTCCTGAAAAGCCTTTTCCGCAGCTTCCGCTTCTTTACGGGCTTTTTCTTCTGCTTTTGCAAGGCGCAACCGCTCTGCTTCTGCCTGCATCGCTGCATTATTGGCATGAGCCAGGTCAATAACCTCCGGATGAGTGGAATTATGGCGAAGTGCCTCATTCACAATATCCTTCAGATGTTGAGTCAGCGCATCCCGGTTTGCTTTTGCTTTAGCCTGTGCTTCTGCGGCAGCTTTTGCTCGGGCAGCCTGTTCTGCCTGCGTTTTCTTCAATTGAGCAGTAGACCATTTAGCTGTGGCATGAATGGCTGCAGAACTTTCACTTTTGCTACCTCCAGTTCCACCACCACCGCCAGAGCCACTCCCGTCTGGATTACCATTCAAAAGAGTAATGATTACCTGCCCCTTATCATCATAAGGAACACCATCTTTATAGTACGCTACAGCTGTTTCCATTATAAAATCCTCTTTGACATTAAAAACAAATAGTTAAAAGCAATATACTGTATATATAATCACTGGTTTTATATACAGTTTAAAATTACGCCGCTGCATTTTCCCTGTCAACCCTGTGGATTTTCATTTTTGTGAAAACGATCAAAAAAACAGCCACCCACACCACGTGCTATTTCCACCCGATGCCACAAAAACCAGCACAAACATTACCGTTCTCAGACCTCATTATGTTTTACTGAAACCATGAGATGAGACACCTATGGGACACTGTAACTTTATGGCATGGCACACACTCCGGGACGCACTGAAAATGACTGGAAGATCGCGTTCACAGTTTTACCGTGATATGCGCTCAGGTCTTGTCAGTTACCGTACCAGCCAGGACGGACGACGGGAGTTTGAAACCAGTGAACTGATCCGGGCATACGGCGAATTAAAGCGGAATGAGACACCAGAAAGGCACACTCAAGGACACTCAGAAAAACCTCATGATCAGCAGACAGAACGCATTCTCCGGGAACTGAATGAGCTGAAACAATGCCTGACGCTGATGCTTGAGGATAAACAAGCCCAGGATACGGAGCGCCGGCGCCAGGAAGCAGAACGGAAACAGCTACAGAATGAGATAGCCCAGCTCAGGCAGGCTCTGGAGCAGGAAAAGAAACGGGGATTCTGGTCCAGGCTGTTCGGTCACTGAACGCGCTCAGAAACTGATGATAAGATAATCTTCGGATAATAACTCACCGAGAATAAATACTTTAAGGTAGGGAGACACTCATGAGACGTACCGGAAACAAACTTTGTCTTATCGCCATGATAACAGCAACAGTAGCTCTCACAGCCTGTACCCCAAAGGGCAGCGTGGAACAACATACCCGGCATTACGTATATGCTTCTGATGACGGTTTTGATCCCAACTTTTCCACCCAAAAAGCCGACACAACACGAATGATGGTGCCTTTTTTTCGGCAGTTCTGGGATATGGGAGCTAAAGATAAAGCGACAGGAAAATCACGGAGTGATGTGCAACAACGCATTCAACAGTTTCACAGCCAGGAATTTTTAAACTCACTCCGGGGCACAACTCAATTTGCGGGTACTGATTACCGCAGCAAAGACCTTACCCCGAAAAAATCCAGGCTGCTGGCTGACACGATTTCTGCGGTTTATCTCGATGGCTACGAGGGCAGACAGTAAGTGGATTTACCATAATCCCTTAATTGTACGCACCACTGAAACGCGCTGAACGCGATTCTGACGCAGACACCGCAAAAAGAGATGTTTTACCCCGGAAAAACAGGAAGGATGCGTCAGGATCGTTTTCAGCTCTCTGCATAGCTATGCATGAAAGCGAATGGTGATCACTTTGGAAGCTTACGGTGTTCATACCGTCAGTTTTCGACAGTTTTCTCTCCGGGAAGCTAATCTGCCATAAGCCTGGATAACAGGGCACGGTGATACTCCGTAATAGCGATCAGCACCTCCGCATACTCCCTGTCCCCGACACGCTTGCCGTCGATAAAGAGTTTTTTCTGTAACGCCCCCAGTCTCATAACTTCTTTCAGTACCCGATCATCAGTCAGTGAGTTAACTTTCTTACCGAGAGCTGCCGCCCGTAAAAAACCGGAAACGGTCTTGCCGCATTCAGCAGCCCTTTTTCTGATTTCCTGGTCTTCTTCTGCCGTCAGACGAACAGGGCGACTGATAGCCCGCCTGCGCGTATTACTTCCACTTCGTTTTGTCATAAAACATGGCTCCGTATCTGACATGGGTGTCGGGGCAAAGCCCTGACCAGGGTAATTGTAATAGCGTGCATGTATGCGCGGTATAACAATTACACATCCTGTCCTGTCAGCAAGTTCGAATTACCGACAAAGGCACGGCAGTTTTTTGGCAGTGACAGTATTGTCAGGCAGAAATACCCGTCAAAGCGTCAGACGGCAGAATACCGGCGGTAAAACAGTCGAAAAGTGGTACGCGATATAATCACACAACGCAGATGACAGACAGAACGGAGAAAACGAAAAGATGAACAAGCAGCAGCAAGCCGTACTCAACATGGCAGGATTCATAAAAAGCCAAAGCCTGACGCTGCTCGAAAAGCTGGACGCACTCGATGCTGACGAACAGGCTACCATGTGTGAGAAGCTGCACGAACTCGCAGAAGAACTCCAGAACAGCATCCAGACACGCTTTGAAGTAGAAAATAGCACAGAGAGATAACGCTCAGGACAGGATGCCGAACGGCACAACAGAGCGTAAGGAGAAAATGTCACATAAGGCGCTCTTCCGCTTCCTCGCTCACTGACTCGCTACGCTCGGACGTTCGACTGCGGCGAGCGGTGTCAGCTCACTCAAAAGCGGTAATACGGTTATCCACAGAATCAGGGGATAAAGCCGGAAAGAACATGTGAGCAAAAAGCAAAGCACCGGAAGAAGCCAGCGCCGCAGGCGTTTTTCCATAGGCTCCGCCCCCCTGACGAGCATCACAAAAATCGACGCTCAAGCCAGAGGTGGCGAAACCCGACAGGACTATAAAGATACCAGGCGTTTCCCCCTGGAAGCTCCCTCGTGCGCTCTCCTGTTCCGACCCTGCCGCTTACCGGATACCTGTCCGCCTTTCTCCCTTCGGGAAGCGTGGCGCTTTCTCATAGCTCACGCTGTTGGTATCTCGGCTCGGTGTAGGTCGTTCGCTCCAAGCTGGGCTGTGTGCACGAACCCCCCGTTCAGCCCGACCGCTGCGCCTTATCCGGTAACTATCGTCTTGAGTCCAACCCGGTAAGACACG
>JAIJJM010000189.1 GCA_022728415.1 Collinsella sp.
TCAATGAGGTTACCGCATCGCGGCAGCGTTGCCACCCTCAGCAGCCAATCAACTGTATAAATTGCAGACCTCCCCCCACGGTTTAACGGTCGTCAATCTAGGATGGGGCTCTATTAACTGGTATTTTGCATCAGATGCCATTCAATATAGCCCCATCCCAAATTGACTGTTCTGTTATAGGAAATGCCGATAGCAAGACATCTTTGATTGGTATCCCTAAATAGCGAGTAAAACTCCACCGTGGCACAGTGGTGCTGTAGAATCCTTACAATACATTGCACTAAATATCTAAAGGAGCACGATATGCGCGTCGACGAGGTTTTTAAGCAGACAGCATCCCAAGGCACCACGCCCGTTTCGTTTGAGATGTTCCCGCCCAAGGGCGAGCTGACCCTCGACACGGCTCGCAAAGTGGCGGGCAACCTGTGCAAGCTTTCACCGAGCTTTGTCTCGGTCACTTGTTCCGCTGGCGGCTCGGGTAACGGTGCCACCACTGCCCCCATCGCGCATATGATTTCGAGCGAATTCGATACGCCCTCGGTAGCGCACCTCACCTGCGTGGGCCGCACCCACGCCGACATCGCCGCCAAGATTGACGAGTATCGCTCGGCCGGCGTGGAAAACGTGCTGGCCCTGCGCGGCGACCTGCCCGCTGGCGCGACTGAGGACGACAAGCCCGCCTCCGACTACGCCTACGCCCGCGACCTCATCCCCGAGCTCGTCGACGCCGGCTTTTGCGTGGGCGCCGCAGCCTACCCCGAGGGCCACATTGCCTGTGAGGGCCTCAACGTCTCGATCGAGCACCTCAAGCAAAAGCAAGACGCCGGCGCGAGCTTTTTTGTGACGCAGCTCTTCTTTGATAACGAATACTTCTACCGTTTTCGCGAGCTTGCCGACAAGGCCGGTATCACCGTGCCCATCACCGCGGGCATCATGCCGTTTATGGGCAAGTCGCAGATCAGCCGCATGGTCTTTATGTGCGGCGCGTCGCTGCCCTCCCCCGTCATCAAGATTCTCGCCAAGTACGAGAACGACCCCGAAAGCCTGCAGGCAGCCGGTGTAGATTATGCCGCCCGTCAGCTTTGCGACCTTAAGGAGCACGGTGCCGACGGCCTGCACCTGTACACTATGAATCGTCCTGCGATCGCCGCAACCATTATGGAGCGCCTGAGATAATGGAAAAACCACACATCGATACAACCGTTGTTGAAGTGCCGGCCGACCTTGCGTCGCCGGCGCTCTACCGTATCGATGCTGCCCATCGCCCCCGAGTCGACCGTGCCGAGATGCTGCGCTACCTGGGCTACGGAGGTCAGCGGATTGAGCCCGAGCTAGCGCAGCGTATTGAGCTTGTCGTTGAACGTCTGGAACTGGACATTGAGCCCCGTGGCGTGCGCCGTGTGTTTGCCGTCGATGCCACGGGCGAGGACGAGCAGGGCAAGCCTTGCATTCGCTTGGTCGGCACCAATGTTGAGCTACGGGGTCGCGATATCTATCGTCATCTTAAGGACGCCCGCATGGCCGCGCTGATGGCCTGCACCCTCGGCATGGACGCCGAGCGCCGTTTGCGCACCACGGGAGCCCAACATCCCCTGGAGGGCGCCGTGCTCGACGCCGCGTGCTCCGCTTACGTGGAAGCCGCCGTTGAGCAAATGGACCAGCAGGTCAAGGCTGCGGCAGCCGCACACGGACTCGCCGGTAACTGGCGCTTCAGCCCCGGCTACGGCGACTGCCCGCTTACGGCCCAGCGCTCGATCGTGGCTGCGCTCAACGCCACGCGGCTCATCGGGCTTACCGTCACACCTACCAACCTGCTCATGCCCACCAAGAGCGTGACCGCGGTGATCGGTCTGTTTGACGGCGAAGTCCACGACGCCCAGAGCCGCCCCACCTGCAATATCTGCCGCATGCGCGAGAACTGCCGCTTCCGTGCCGCCCACACCACCTGCTATTCCAGCCATTAGGAGCCCCGATGTTTACTCCGCTTATCACTCATGATCCGGACGGCGCCGCGCTGGCGGCGCCTGTTGATGCCGCACGCCGCAACGGTGCCGCGTACAAGACGCGCACGATCGACGACCTGCGCATTAGGGACAATCGCCTGCGCGCCGCCATCGAGGGCACGGGACACCTGCTGTTCGACGGCGGCATGGGCACCATGTTGCAGGCCGCTGGCATGAAGGCGGGCGCCCTGCCCGAGCTGCTCAATTTTGAGGAGCCCCAGGTTATCACTGATATCCAACGTCAATATGTCGAGGCCGGCTGCGACGTGATTACCGCCAACACCTTTGGTGCCAACGCCCACAAGCTCGACGGTGCCGCCACCGTGGCAGATGTCTTTGCCGCCGCCGTCGCCTGCGCCCGCGCGGCCGGCGCCCGCTACGTCGCCGGCGACATCGGCCCCATCGGCGCGCTGCTTCGCCCCTTGGGTACTCTCAGCTTTGACGAGGCCTACGACCTCTTTGCCGAAGAAGTGCGCGCCGGCGTCGACGCGGGCGTGGACCTCTTTATTATCGAAACCATGACCGACCTTGCCGAGACCAAGGCTGCCGTCCTCGCCTGCCGCGAAAACTCCGACCTGCCCGTCTTTGCCACCATGACCTTTGAGGAAGATGGTCGCACCTTCTTGGGCACGAGCCCCGAGGTCGCCGCCATCACCCTCGACGCCATCGGCGCCGACGTTTTGGGCATCAACTGCAGCCAGGGACCGGCCGAGCTCCGAGGATTCGCTGCGCGCATGCTCACCGTTACCGACAAGCCCGTTATGGTGCAGGCCAATGCGGGACTGCCCCACGTGGACGATGACGGCAATACCGTCTTTGATATCCAGGCACCCGAGTACGCCGAGGCCGTCGCCGGCATGATCGAGGACGGCGTGAGCGTCGTCGGCGGATGCTGCGGTACCACGCCCACGCACATGGCGGCACTTCGCACCCTTATCGACAACCACACGCCCAGCCCGCGTCACCGCAAGCCCAGCATGTCGGTCACGAGCGCCCAGACGGTCGTGGACCTCCCCTGCGACGGCCACAAGATCGCCGTCATCGGCGAGCGTATCAACCCCACCGGCAAAAAGCGCCTAAAGCAGGCCCTACGCGACGGCGACCTGGGCTACGTCGTGAGCCAGGGCATCAGCCAGCAGGAGCAGGGCGCCGACATCCTGGATGTCAACGTGGGCCTGCCCGAGATTGACGAGGTCAAGGTCATCCAGCAAGCGACCGAGCAGCTCCAAGGCTCCACGCTGCTGCCGCTGCAGATCGACTCCACCGACCCCGCCGCCGTCGAGGCCGCCGTGCGTCGCTACGCCGGCAAGCCTATCATCAACTCGGTCAATGGCAAGCAGCAGATCATGGATGAGATCCTTCCGCTGGTCGCCCACTACGGCACCAACGTCGTCGGCCTCACGCTCGACGAAGGCGGCATCCCCGATACCGCCGAAGCTCGCTTCGCCATCGCCGAGCGCATCGTGGCCGAGGCTGCCCGCTACGGCATCGGCCCGGACCGCATCCTCATCGACTGTCTGGTCATGACCGCCTCGACCAATCAACGCCAGGCCGAACAGATCCTGCGCGCCATGTCCCTGTGCAAGGAGCGCCTAGGCGTCAAATGCGCGCTCGGCGTGTCGAACATCAGCTTTGGCCTGCCTGCCCGCCCGCTGCTGGGCTCGGTCTTTTTGGCCGCCGCCTTTGGCGCGGGCCTGGACGCCCCCATCATGAACCCGGGCTCCAAGCGCTTTATGGACACCGTCTACAGCTATCGCGTTCTGAGCGCCGAGGATGAGGGCTCGACCGGATACATCGAGCGCTACGCCAGCTGGACCGATCCGTACAAGATCGCCGCCAACCCGGCGGCGGCTCAGGCCGCATCGACCGACGCCGTGCCCACTGTCAGCGCCACCGCAAGCGCCGATGACGACCCCATCCGCCACATGGTCGTCTCGGGCCGCAAGGGCGAAATCGCGGCCGAGACCGAGCGTCTGCTGGCAGACCACGACGCCATGGACCTCATCAACAAGCACTTTATCCCCGCCCTCGACGAAGTTGGCGTCCTCTTTGACCAGGGAAAGTTCTTCTTGCCGCAGCTCATGGCCTCGGCCGAGGCGGCACGCGTGGGTTTTGACACCATCAAGCGGCTGATGCCCGCCGGCGAGATTGCCGACAAGGGCAAGATTTGCGTGGCCACCGTCAAGGGCGATATCCACGACATCGGTAAGAACATCGTCAAAATGCTGCTCGACAACTACGGCTACACCGTCTTTGACCTAGGCCGCGACGTCGACCCGCAAGAGGTGCTCAAAACCGTACAGGAACGCGACATCAAGCTCGTCGGCCTCTCGGCGCTTATGACCACCACGGTCGTCGCCATGGAAGAGACCATCAAGCTGCTTCATGCCGAGGTACCGGGCGTCAAGATCATCGTAGGCGGCGCCGTGCTCAACCCCGAATACGCCAAGCAGATCGGCGCGGACTACTACGCCAAGGATGCCGCCGAAAGCGCTCGTATCGCCGAAGAGGTCTTTGGGCAGTAACACAACGGAAACAACCGAGCACCAAAACGTGCCGCATGCGCCACTTGGCACGTGCGGCACGTTAGAATAAATAAGACTATGCTCGTTTTGGCAGATAGGAGCGCAAGGATGGCGATCACGCCCGCAGAAATCGCGGAAACCCGCGGCATGGTTGAGGAGCAGAACCTCGACATCAGGACCATCACCATGGGCATTTCGCTCATGGGTTGCGGCGACGAGAACCTCGACCGCATGTGCACGAAGATCTACGACCACGTGACGCACACGGCCGAGCATCTGGTCGAGACCGCCGAGCACCTCGAGCGCGAGTACGGTATCCCCATCGTCAACAAGCGCGTTTCCGTCACCCCGGTGGCACAGATCGCCGCGTGCTGCAAGGATGAGGACCTCACCCCCATCGCGCATGCCCTCGACCGTGCGGCCGAGACGCTCGGCATCGATTACCTGGGCGGCTTCTCCGCGCTCGTCCAGAAGGGTATCGGCGATGCCGACCGCCGCGTCATCCAGTCCATCCCCCAGGCGCTCGCTACCACCAGCCGCGTCTGCTCCAGCGTCAATGTCGCCAGCCTGCGCGCTGGCATCAACATGGATGCCGTGCTCATGGCGGCTCAGACCATCATCGATGCCGCTAAACTCACGGCCGACCAAGATTCCGTCGGCGCTTCCAAGTTTGTCTGCTTTGCCAACATGGTCGAGGACTCCCCGTTTATGGCGGGCGCCGT
>JAIJJM010000190.1 GCA_022728415.1 Collinsella sp.
CAAGCCGTTGACCTCGGTGGTTCTGGCGGTGGTGTTCACCTTGGAGTTGGCGCGTAATTCCACGCGCATCGAGTCCGACCGCGAGTTGGGCGTGAAGATTGTGGCGGGCACGTTGTTCAAGGTCGCGCTGGTATTTCTGGCGGTTCAGAATGCGGGATTGTTCCTGCGTGCGTTCGATTCGGCCACCCAGTTCCTCATGCAGGGTGCTTCCTCGCAATTGTCGTTCGATACGGCCGGCGATGGCGGTCAGTTGGGCGATCTGATGCGGGAACAGGTCAAGGACGCCGGCATGATGGGGCAGGCGGCGCTGTTCTTTCTGTTGGCGATTCCGTGGCTGGTCTCGCAGCTCGTGGCGGTGGTGTTCACCGTGGTGCTGTACATCAGGTTCATCGAATTGTATGCCCTGATCGCGTTCCAGTCGTTGCCGTTCGCCTTGCTGGTGCATGAGGACACCAAGCCGGTGGGTGTGGGCTATTTCAAGGCCTATGCGCGCACGTCGCTCAACGCGGTGTGCGTGTTCGTGTGCCTGGTGTTCTATCAGCGCATCGTGATCGACGCGGTGCGTCTGCCCGAGGGCGATGGGTCGGGGATGGTGTCGTGGGTGACGGGCAATTTCGGCAACCTGCTGATGGCGGGCATCCTGTTGTTCTTCGTGATCGCGGTCTCCCAACGTGTCAGCCGCGCGATCGCGGGCGGCGAGTGAGCGCGATAGGGATTCAAGGAGGAGCTTGATGGCGTTGCAGATGCGCGTGTATGCGGAGATCGCCAGCGTGGAGGCGAAGGTCATGTGGGGCATGGGATGGCGGCAGTTGGCCGCCTCGGCGCTCATGCTCGTTCTGGGAGGCGGCGAGGTTGCCGTGTTCTTCCTGATGCTGGACCAGCCCGACCTGGGCTCGTACTTGTTGTTCGTGGTGTGTCTGCCGCCGGCGTTGTGGGGTTGGTGGCGTCCCAAGGGCCTGAAGCCGGAACGCTATCTGGGCTACATGCTCCGCCAGCGCTTCGGCAGGAACATCCACACGCTGGAGAATTTGGAGCCGGCCAAGTGGCCGGCGAAACCGTCATTGAGGGAACGCGCCCTCCGCAGGGGCGCGGGAAGGAGCAAGCGTGGCCGTTGAGAGCAAGGAACGCGAGGATGGCAAGCGTATGAAGAGAAAAGGCGGCGGATCCGCCAAGGTCGCACGGTCGAGCAGGGAGTTGGTCGCCTATGATTCGATGCTGCCCGGCGGTGTCGCCTATCTGGGGCAGGGCCGTTGGAGCGTGACGCTGCGCATCAGCGACATCAGCTATCAGATCGCCTCGCAGGATGTGCAGATGGATGTGGTGGAGCGTTGGGGCCGGTTCCTCAACTCGGTGGGCGAGGGCATGGGCATCCAGGTCACGGTGATGACCCGGACATTGGACCCGGAATCGGCAGGCCAAGGGCTGGCGATGGGCGTCAAGGGCGATGGTTCGGATGCGTTGCGAGAGGATTTCGACCGTCATGTGCGCCGCAAGCTGTCGGGCCAGTCGAGCGGCACCGTGTGCGACAAGTACCTGACGCTGACCCTTGCGGAGCAGGACGGCCAGCGGGCCGTGGCCACACTCAACCGGGCGGCCTTGCGGGCCATCGCGCAATTGCGTTCCGTGGGCGGCTGCCGAGGCTCCAAGCTCAGCCGAGTGGAACGGCTCAAGGTGCTGCACCGGGTGCTGCGCCCCGGCGTGCGTTTCACGTTCGACGAGGATGCGTTCTCCCGTTCGCATGGCCTGTGCACGAAGGACTGCGTGGCCCCGTATGCCATCGACACGGGCGACCGGCGTCGGGTCAAGCTGTGCTCGGGCACGCGCGAGACGTGGCATCAGTGCCTGATGGTGCGTGATTTCCCCGAGTGGCTTTCCGACCAGCTGGTCGCCTCCCTGACGGACATCAAGGCCGACATCATCGTGAGCGTGCATCTGCGGCCGCATGCGAAGGCCGAGGGGTTGCGGCTGGTGAACCGCAAGATCGCGGAGATGGACATGCAGGCCATCGACGAGAGGCGTAGGAACCGCCGCCAGCATCTGCCCGAGGACCTGCTGCCGCACGACTTGGAGGAAAGCATGGGGCAGGCCAGCGAATTGCGCCGTGACCTGGAGCATAACGGCGACCGGCTCATGGATACGCTCATGGTCATCGATGCCGCCGCCGACAGTCCCGAGCGCCTGGCACAGGTCGTGCGCGAGGTGGAGGCCACGGTGGATGGCCAGTCGTGCGTGGCCGAATCCCTGACCTACATGCAGGTCGAGGGATTGAACGCGGCATTGCCCCTGGGCAATCCCTTGCCGCCGATGAGACGGACCCTGACCACGTCCAGCGCCTCGATACTCGTTCCTTTCACCAGCCAGGAGCTGTGCCAGCCGGGTGGTGTGTTCCACGGCGTCAACGCCAGGAGCGGCAACCCGCTGGTCATCGACCGCACCCTGGGCATGAACGGCAACGGGTTCATCCTGGGCACCACGGGAAGCGGCAAGAGCCAGGCCGCCAAGAACGAGATCACGCAGACGTTCCTGCTGCGCGAGCGGGACGATCTGATCGTCATCGATCCCGAGCGTGAGTTCACGCCCCTGTGCGACAGGCTCGGCGGCCAGCGCATCGAGATCGGCGAACGCTCCTCCAATCACATCAACGCGCTCGACATCGAGTACTCGGATGATTCCGAGGGCGATCCCATCCGAGGCAAAAGCGCGAGCGTGCTGAACATGGTCGAGGCGCTGATCGGCGGCGCGGACGGCATCGACAAGGCCCAGCGCAGCCTGATCGACCGCGCGGTCACGCAACTTTACCGCGAGCACCATGAGAAGCCCGACAGGCCCGCGCCGACCCTGGTCGATCTGACGGAACGCTTGGACCGGTTGGGAGAGCCGGAGGCCGTGGATGCGGCGCGCGCGTTGGAGATCTACGCCACCGGCAGCCTGGATGCCTTCGCGCATCCCACGAATGTGGACACCTCGAACCGGCTGCTGGTCTACGATGTGTCGGGTCTGGGCGCGGAATTGAAGACCTTCGGTCTGATGGTCGTGCTCGATCAGGTGTGGAACCGCGTCGTGCGCAACCGCGCCTTGGGGCGGCGCACGTGGCTGTGGGTCGATGAGTTCCATCTGCTGTTCTCCAACCCGTATGCGGCGGAGACGTTCCTGCGCATCTACAAGCGGGCACGCAAATGGGGATTGTCGCCCACCGGCATCACCCAGAACATCGAGGAACTGTTGACCAATCCGGCCGCCCGGCTCATGCTCGCCAACAGCGACTTTCTGCTGTTGATGAACCAGAATCCCACCGATGCCGACGCCCTGTGCGATCTGCTGAAACTTTCGGACGAGCAGCGTGGCTTCTTCACCGGTGTCCACCCCGGACAGGGCATGGCCAAGTCCGGCACCGCGTTCATTCCCTTCGACGGACGACTCGACACCGGCAGCCTGCTCTACCAGCTGTACACCACCAAATTCGAGGACCAGCATCCATGAACAAGCCCCAGCCCATCGGACGGGCAAGCCAAACCGCGCAGCCCTCCGGCCCAGCGCCCCGAAAGCTGCGGGCCGGCCGACCCATCGGGCTTAAGGGCGAGGACGTCCCGCCGTTCTCCGGCAATGCCGCTCCTGCCCCGAAGATCGAGGGTCAGCCGTCCAAGCCGGCGTTGGCCAGACCAAGCCGGTCCGATGGGCCAAGCCGGATAGCGCTGCGCCACCTGGCGAGAGTAACGGAGGAGACCTCCGCTTTGCTGCAAGCGCAAATCTCAAGCGACGACACCGATAAGGCTGATGGCGAAGCCCTCGGCCGTTCTCCCGCTTCCGTTGCCTCCCGAGTCATATCGCCGCGAGGCAAGAGCCGGCGGCCCGGCAAAGTCCGCGTAGCTCGTCGTGGCAACATGCGTGGAGGCCGTTCCATAACAACTCAAAACGCACTCCGGAAACGCACGGGCCCTGTTCTAGCCAGAGGCGTCCGAGCATGGCGAACAGTCCGTTCCGGCACCGGTTCCTCGATGCGAGCGACGCAATGGGTCGTTCGGACTATGGCCCGTTCCATGATGGCGGCCAAGGCGGCGGTCATGGCCACGGCGTCGGTGGCCGCCGGCCTGCCGTTGCTGGTCGTCGGCGCGATCGTCATGCTCATGGTCAGTCTGCTGATGTGGCTTATCCCGACCGTGGCCGTGGGTGGACAATCCACCTGCCAGGCCAGCGTCGTCGAAGTGCCCGAACAGGCCAAGCCCTGGGTCGAACGGGCCGCCCAATCCAGTGGATTGGGCGCTGATTTCATCGCCGCGCTCATGAGCCGCGAGTCCGGGTTCAATCCCGAGGCGTATGCCGACGACAGCAACGGAGGCACCTGGGGCCTGTTGCAGCTCAACCGCAGCGTGTGGCGCGGCGTGCATCCCGAAGGCGCGGACCAGACCCCGCCCCAAGGCATCACCGACCCAAACACCCACGCCCAATACGGCGGCATATATCTCAAGAACCGACTCGAAGGCGTCAGACAGCTCAAAGCCAGCCACCCCGACGCGAAATTCGCCCGACTATCCGACCTGGAGGCCTTGGTCATCGCGCACAACGCAGGCGAAGGCAACCTAATGAAATATCCCGACATCCCGAACAGCACCAAGGAATATCTGGACGAAGTACGCCCAGCCATCAACGCCGGCGGCTCATGCTCGACCACGGCCGGAGCCACCATCGGCACCCTCAGTCCGCCCTTGGTCGTCGATGGCACCAGCATCGACATCGACGCCAGCGGCGTGCCCGTGGCCTCGATCAACTCATACAGCGTGGGCCAATGCACCTGGTGGGCCGCCGCCCGACGGCAACAGATCGGCAAACCGGTAGACTCCTACATGGGCCACGGCTACATGTGGGCGGCCAGCGCCGAGAAACACGGATACCCCACCGGCGGAACCATCCAACTGGGCGACGTGATGAGCTTCGAGCGAGGAGTGCTGGGAGCCAGCGGCGAATACGGGCACGTCGCCATCGTCGAGGAAATCCACGAGGACGGCTCCATCCTCATCAGCGAATCCGGCGGCGGCCAACGCCGTGCCTGGACGCGCCTGCTGACGCGCGAGCAAGCCGAGAATCCCGGCATCACCTACATCCACTAGCCGCGATTGTTGCGATGAAAGGAGCGGAGAGCATGCCACGCATCAACCCACGGCTCGATCCCCACGAGCTCACCGACCTCATGGCCGACCCCGAGCACTGGGACCTACTCGACCAAGTTCCCCGACACCCGGCCGC
>JAIJJM010000191.1 GCA_022728415.1 Collinsella sp.
GCTGCGAAAGCGAAAAACGGCGTGATTGGTTGCGGTCCAGACATACCCTGGTCCGCGAAAGGGGAGCAGCTACTTTTTAAAGCATTGACCTACAATCAGTGGCTTCTGGTGGGTCGCAAGACGTTTGAATCTATGGGCGCACTCCCCAATAGGAAATACGCGGTCGTTACCCGCTCAGGTTGGACATCAAATGATGACAATGTAGTTGTATTTCAGTCAATCGAAGAGGCCATGGACAGGCTAGCTGAATTCACCGGTCACGTTATAGTGTCTGGTGGCGGAGAAATTTACCGAGAAACATTACCCATGGCCTCTACGCTCCACTTATCGACGATCGACATCGAGCCAGAGGGGGATGTTTTCTTCCCGAGTATTCCAAATACCTTCGAAGTTGTTTTTGAGCAACACTTTACTTCAAACATTAACTATTGCTATCAAATTTGGAAAAAGGGTTAACAAAGCTATGCAATCGACGGCAAAAAGCTTCGTTCGCTTCGCGCACTACGCCTTTTCCGCGATTGATAGCGACGTTATGTGAATATTGAAATGAGCATTCCAAAGAAAGGAAGTAGAAAAATTATCGTGGGCGAAAATGAGTTTTTGTGGCTCATTAGGTCAAAACTCACATATTCGCAGGACTGTTTAGGTACAGAAATGACTGCGGTCGTTGAACCGGATGCCGGTCCTCACTGATGAAGAAGTGAACACCGTACGGGAATCGTGCCGGCAGCTTGGAGCTATCGGCCGGAACCTCAACCAGGTGGCCAGGGCCTTGAACATCGAGTTCAGGGAAAGTGACAAGCTCAAGCAAGAGGCCATCGAAAAACTGGCCGAACGGATCGACCAGCATTTGGACCATGTGTCTGAGCTGTTCGATAAGACCTGGAGCCGGTGGCACGATTGTCATTTTCAGAAGACGACTGCACCAGTTGATTGGGCGTAATGGCTGTTGTGCAGCCAGCTCCTGACAGTTCAATATCAGAAGTGATCTGCACCAATCTCGACTATGCTCAATACTCGTGTGGGCTCTGTTGCAAAAATCGTGAAGCTTGAGCATGCTTGGCGGAGATTGGACGGACGGAACGATGACGGATTTCAAGTGGCGCCATTTCCAGGGTGATGTGATCCTGTGGGCGGTGCGCTGGTATTGTCGCTATCCGATCAGCTATCGCGACCTTGAGGAAATGCTGGCGGAACGCGGCATTTCGGTCGACCATACGACGATCTATCGCTGGGTCCAGTGCTACGCCCCGGAGATGGAGAAGCGGCTGCGCTGGTTCTGGCGGCGTGGCTTTGATCCGAGCTGGCGCCTGGATGAAACCTACGTCAAGGTGCGGGGCAAGTGGACCTACCTGTACCGGGCAGTCGACAAGCGGGGCGACACGATCGATTTCTACCTGTCGCCGACCCGCAGCGCCAAGGCAGCGAAGCGGTTCCTGGGCAAGGCCCTGCGAGGCCTGAAGCACTGGGAAAAGCCTGCCACGCTCAATACCGACAAAGCGCCGAGCTATGGTGCAGCGATCACCGAATTGAAGCGCGAAGGAAAGCTGGACCGGGAGACGGCCCACCGGCAGGTGAAGTATCTCAATAACGTGATCGAGGCCGATCACGGAAAGCTCAAGATACTGATCAAGCCGGTGCGCGGTTTCAAATCGATCCCCACGGCCTATGCCACGATCAAGGGATTCGAAGTCATGCGAGCCCTGCGCAAAGGACAGGCTCGCCCCTGGTGCCTGCAGCCCGGCATCAGGGGCGAGGTGCGCCTTGTGGAGAGAGCTTTTGGCATTGGGCCCTCGGCGCTGACGGAGGCCATGGGCATGCTCAACCACCATTTCGCAGCAGCCGCCTGATCGGCGCAGAGCGACAGCCTACCTCTGACTGCCGCCAATCTTTGCAACAGAGCCCGCCGTGCTAGTCTGCTCGGTGATGGTGGAGTGAAGCCAACCCGCAATCGGGTTATGAATCTGCATCGCGATTCGCAATCAGCTGTCTCTTGAGCATGTCGAACTCCTGCGATGTTATCTCGCCGTGCTCGTGCTGCTACACCAACTTGTCCAACTCATCCGCCACACCGCTCCCCACCACCTGCGATGGCCAGGTTGTTTGCTGGGCGCATTGGCGGAGTATCGTCTCGACCCGGGACACCCACACCGGCACAACCTTACGGGAGTGATTCACTGTCAAAGAATCGGCCCGGTGCTCTGACGCAAGTATCGGGATGGTCACCATTTGTAAGCCGTAGACCTGAGTGGTGATCAAGACTTCGATACCACCGACCGTACCGGTACTAATCGACGACGGTCGTGTTCGTCGCCTGCCGCAGGGACTCTGCACACCTCCGTTTACGCATGTGCCTGGAGGAGTTGGAAATCGTCGTGTTCGGGAAACATTAAACACAGGATGGCAGCGATCTGAGCCAGCACATGATCAGCTAGCTCACCATCCGGATCGACGGCCCACTGCATCGTCGCGCCAGCGATGACCGAGTGCAGGAGCAACTCAGCTGCCGCAGGAGCACCTGGGGGCAGTCGCTTGCGGATCCCCTCCACCACCGCGCGGTTCCGCTGGATCGCAAGCGTGCGTAGCTCCGGCACCTGGAGCTCGTACCAGGAGATGAGATAGTTCACCGAGAAGTCGTTGCGAGTGTTCATGCTCCGAACGAGCACCTGCAAAAATTCCCAGAGCCCTTGCGGCCCTGCGCCTATCGGTATCGCATTCAGGTAATGCCGCACCTGCTCGACGCCGCGCTCCATCATCCTCACCAGCAGCGTATCGCGGTTGGTGAAGCGCTGGATTAACGCTGCGCGGGAGAGCCCCACCTCCTTTGCTACTCCGCTGAGCGTGAACTCTATGGGACCGCAACGCTTCAGCACTACGGTGGCGGCCTCGAGTACCTCGTCATCGGACTTGAGCTTGGGGCGGGGCATCAGTGTTCACCTTCTGTATGGGTTGGGGCGGAGGCTGTGGCTGCCGCCGCCATTGTAGCAAATTGAAGACGGAGCGAGAGTAGAGCCACGAGCCCCGCAAACACGGCCGATACAACGAGGCCAGGGAGCGGACCAGCAAGGTCGACAAACGCGCCGGCCGCAAGCATAACCATGGGCGAGGCTGACAGCATCACCGCCGAGACCGTGCCGAGTACCCGGCCGAGAAGTTCTGGCGGCGTGCGGTTGTAGATGGCAGCGTTGAGAATGGGAGAGACTGAGCCGGTCAGCAGTCCCACGAGCGCGCCCAACAACATCAGCACCGGCACGCCTGGCAACTGTGAAAGCAGAAGCGAGCCCACCGCAGAGCCACAAAATGCCACCGCCAGCCAGTTCTGCGCTGATATCCGGGCGCCGACCGACGCATGAATGGCAATGCCAAGGAGACCACCAGCCCCCATCATTGAGGAGAACAGCCCGAGCTCTGCTACTTGGCGTCCTGCATCTACAAACAGCGCAGGCATGATGACGCTGCCGTTGGCGCCAACGATGCCCACGAAGATCATCACTATACCAAAGAGAGGGCGCAGCAGGGGTTCGCTCCAGAGAAAAGCGACGCCGGCGCGCATGGAGAGAGTCGCCGTCGTGGTCATCGTCCGAGCGGCACGCGCGGGAAGCACCCACGCGCCGAGCAGACCTGCAAGGACGGAGCAGAACGCCGTCAGCCCGAGCGTTGGCGCAGCGCCAAGCAGGCCGATTGCGGCCCCCCCAAGGGCCGGGCCACCTAGAATCGCGACGTTCCCGATCACCGCTTTCAGTGACGAGACGCGCTCAACGGAGAGCCCGGCGACGTGGCCGAGTTTGGGCAGCTCACTGTCCTGCGCGGCCATACCGGGTGCGTCGAACGCGGCACCGAGCACCACGCAAGCGATCAGCCCAGTGTTCGAGAGGGCGCCAACGGCATCGAGCAGTGGGATGCTCGCCATGGCCACGCCGCCCACCACACCCGAGATCAATGCGACGGGCGCGCGCCCGAACCGATCGACGAGGCCACCACCAACCCACGCGCCGATGATGGTCGCGATGACGCTGCTAGCGGCCGTGGCGCCCGCCCAGGCCGCGCTCTTTGTATGAGACAGGACGAACCATGGAAGCGCGAGGGCCGCCACCGCGTTGCCGATCCGGAAGAGAAAGGTCGCCGCGAACAGCGTCGCGAGCGGGCTATATCGACGTTCGCTCATTCCGCTGCGGCGAGCTGCGCCTTCGCCGCAGCGAGGTACTCTTCGTTACCCGAGTCGAGGGCGAAGAGTGCGTAGGTGACCGCCCCGAACGCAAGGCGCTCCGCGATGTGGTGGGCGAGCCGCGGCCACACCCGGCCACCGGCCGCTTCATACGTGAGGAGGAGCTTCGCGAGCCCCTCTTCACCAAAGACCATAAGGTGCGCGGCCATGTCGATGGCAGGGTCATCAACGCGGGCCTCGCTCCAGTCGATCATCCCGCTGACGCGCTCCGTGTTGTCGATGAGCACATGGCCCACGTAGAGATCGCCATGCACCACCACGGAGAAATCTGGCCACGACGAATCGTCGTCGAGCCAGCGCTGCCACCGGTGGAGGCGCTTGTCGTTCACCACGAACTCGCGTCGGACGCGGTCAACGTCGTCGGCCACCTTCTGACGGGCCTGCGTCGGTGTACGGATGAGCATCCCCGCATCCACGGCGGCGGAAATGGGGACGGCATGCAGGGCGGCGAGCGCGGTCGCGAAGCTCTCCGCGAAGACCTCCGAGTCCTGCGGCACGACCCAGTCGGGCGTGGACGAACCAGGCTGGATGACCATCGCAGTCGAGTCTTCGAGCATGGGATAGGCAACGAGCTCGGCGTTGGCCACGCGCCAGTCCGGCACCGCGAACGGCAGGCGATTCTTGAGCATTGCCAGCACCCGCGCCTCTGGTTCGACCTTCGCGCTTACCTCGGCTCGGCGCGGGATGCGCAGCACCCACCGACGTCCATCGTCGACGGTGGCGATCACGATCCTATAGTCGAGCCCAAGCTCATTGACAGTCAGCGGGCCATGGAGCTTGAGCCCATGTCGGGCTGCAAGTGCGTACAGTTGGGAGGTATCGGCGGTCGTGACTACGGTCATGATTCACTCCTGAGGGCTTGACGGGTTTAGCCACCTAAATGTAACAGTCACGTCGGTTATATTCAATCCGGCACTGTTGCAAAGTTAGCGATGAGGCAGCCTTTTGTCTTATTCAAAGGCCTTACATTTCAAAAACTCTGCTTACCAGGCGCATTTCGCCCAGGGGAT
>JAIJJM010000192.1 GCA_022728415.1 Collinsella sp.
TAGTATATACCGAGCGTCACAAGGGAGCAATATAAATGCAGCGCACCGTCGCACACCCCGATGCGAAGGCCTACGACACGTGCTTTAGCTGATCTTTTGCATCAGAAAGCGCGTGTTCTACCCCGTTTTGCACCTCAGTGTCAAAACGATACGCAGGGACCGAAACGCTCAAACCATAGAGACGCCCGCCTTTTTCTATGGGAACGGCGACGCACTCAACCCCTTCTGCCATCTCCTGATGATCATATGCAAAACCACACCGTCGGACCTCTTCGAGCTGCCGCATCAGGTCATCCATGTGTTTTACCGCATGCTCAGTCGTTTTTTCGAATGGAACAGGAAGCAGCGAGCGAACCAACTCCTCATCCCATCGAGATAGAATCGCCTTTCCAATCGCCGTGCAGTGCGCAGGAAGGGTCTTACCGATTTCCGATGAAAGACGGATGTGCTGGGGGGAATCAACGCGCGAAATATAGAGGACACGGCCGTGGTCGAGCACACCGAGCTGACAGGTCTCTCCGCACGATGCGACAATCTTTCGCATGGCTGTCTCAAAAGAGGACAATCCCCCGCTCTCACGATCGAATGCCTTGCCCAGCAGATACGTCTTAAGCCCAATCGAATACCTACCGCTAGTCTCGTCATAACTAACGTAATCTGAATCGGCCATGGTGTGCAAGATCGAGAAGAGGCTACTCTTTGGAGCGCCGACAATGCGGCATATCTCCGCCATGGTAAGTCCGCTCTTTGTAGCCGAAAGGGCTTCAAAGATTGATAGAACCCGCAAGGTAGAACGGTGGCCAGCAGGATTATATCGCGAGGGCATGGCAACGCTCCTTGTTCATTAACGCCCAGACTTTCCCCGTAAGTATAGCGGCGTGCCCCTTAAAGCAACCGTTCACCGGCCAACCAAAACCATTCGCGGCGGGCCCGTGTGGGGTCTTTAGCATTTCATATATACTGTTCCGTATAACGAATAGCGTTCGCATTTACGAACGCTATTCAAGTGGATATAGGGAGGAAACATGTCAGACGTTGTAAGCCAGGGCCAAAACGCCGTTGTCATCGATCAGAGGGACAACGTCGCAGTCGCCACCTACCAACTGGAGGCGGGCGCCGAGGCCCGCTATCCCATGCCGGACGGCACGCTGGCTAGCGTTACCGCGACCGACGACATCCCGCTGTTCCACAAGATTGCCCTCGTGAACATCCCCAAGGGTGAGAAGGTCGTCAAGTATGGCGAGTTCATCGGTGTGGCCACCACGGACATCAAGCGCGGACAGCATGTTCATACACACAACTGCGCCAGCTCCGACGACCTGAAGGACTCCGTCGTCGCCGACACCAACTCCGTCGCCACCAAGACCTCCTCGTCCGCAGAGGACACACGCACCTTCATGGGCTACCGTCGCCCGGACGGTCGTGTCGGCATCCGCAACCACGTCCTGATCCTTCCCACAAGCATCTGTGCCTCCGACACCACGGAGAGGATCGCGAACGCGGTCGAGGGCTGCATCTCCTTCCACAACCAGAATGGCTGCTCGCAGGTCGACTGCGACCAAAAGGTGACCATTGCCGCGCTTGCCGGCTATGCCGCAAACCCCAATATCTACGGCATCGTCTGCGTCTCCCTGGGCTGCGAGGGCTGCCAGAACGACATCGTGGTCGACGCGATTCGTGAGCGCACCAACAAGCCCATCGAGACCCTGGTCATCCAGAAGGTCGGTGGCTCCATCAGGGCAATCGAGGAGGGCACGCGCCTTGCCCGCAAGATGGTCGCCGAGGCAGACCGGTGTGTCCGCGAGCCCACTGACATCTCCGAGCTCATCTTAGGCACCAACTGCGGCGGCTCCGATCCCTCGAGCGGCCTGGGCTCCAACCCGCTGATCGGCGAGGTCTCCGACTGGCTCGTCAACCATGGCGCCACCTCCGTTCTGTGCGAGACTCCCGAGCTCTTTGGCGCCGAGCGCATCCTCGCCCGCCGCGCGAAGGACGAGCGGGTTTCGGACGACATCCTCAAGATCGTCTACGACTACGAGAAGTACGTCCAGATGTTCGGTGCCGAGATGCGCGAGGGCAACCCCAGCCCCGGAAACATGGCCGGCGGACTCACGACCCTCGAGGAGAAGTCCCTCGGCTGCGTGCACAAGGGTGGCCACAGCCCCCTCAACGCCGTCTATCCGTATGCAGCACAGCTCAAGCCGCACGAGGGACTCGTCGTGATGGACACTCCCGGCAACGACCCCTCCAGCGTGGGCGGCATCATCGCCGGCGGCTGCCAGCTCGTAGTCTTCTCGACCGGTCTTGGCACCCCCACCGGAAACGCCATCGCGCCCGTGTATCGCCTAACCGCCAACAAGCGCACCTATGAGGTCATGAAGGACAACACCGACCTCGACGCGAGCCCGACGATCTACGGCCCCGAGTCCATGGAAGAGATGCGCGACAAGATGCTCGACGACATCATTGCCGTCTGCGACGGCCGCAAGGTCTGCGCCGAGGTCCTTGGCTATACCGAGACCGCCCTTCCGCACATCTGCAACTATATGTAGGCCAGCGTCTGACAGGACGCTCCAGAAAGGAGAGAAACCGTGACAACCACGCAAGCCCCCGAAAAGACGCCCAACGCGTTCCAGCGCGGTGTCAACGCGGTCATCGACCTGCTGTCCTCGTTCTTCCTCCCGATCATCAACCTGCTCGTCTCCGTCGGCATCCTCAAGGGCATCCTGACGCTTCTGCAGGTCTCGGGCATGGTCACCGACGACTCGACCACGTATGCGATCCTCAACGCGATGGCCGACTCGCTGTTCTACTTCATCCCGGTGTTTCTTGCTTACACCTCGTCAAAGCGCTTCGATGTTGACACAGTGACCGCCGTCCTTCTCGGCTGCATCCTGGTGTATCCGTCCATCACCACCATTATGGCGGCGGACGCGCCCGTCTACCTGTTTGGCCTCGAGCTCTCGAAGGCGACGTACTCCAGCTCCGTCATCCCCATCCTTCTTGCCATCTACTGCGCGAGCTGGGTCCAGAAGGCCTGCTACAAGATCATCCCCGAGACCTTCCGCGGCCTGTTCACGCCGCCCATCACGATCATCGTCATCGTCCCGCTCACCCTGGCCGTCTTCGGCCCTCTCGGCACCATCGTGGGCGGTTGGCTCGCGCAGGGCTACGAGGCCGTCTACAGCCTCTCGCCGCTCGTCGCCGGCGCGCTGATCGGCGCGTTCCAGCCGTTCCTCGTCATCCTCGGCCTGCACTGGGCCCTGTTCCCCATTGCCATGAACAACGTCGCAGTCTACGGCTTCGACACCATCATGGCCCTGTTCGGCGGCGCGATCTTCGCCCAGGGCGGTGCCGCGCTCGCCGTCGCCCTCAAGACCAAGAACAAGAAGTTCCGCTCCCAGGCGATCTCCGCCTCGCTCACCACGCTGCTGGGCATCACCGAGCCCGCGATGTACGGCGTGAACCTGCGCCTCAAGAAGCCCATGGTCTGCGCATGCGTCGCCGGCGGCATCGGCTCCGCCGTGGCAGGCCTGTTCGGTTGCGCCGGCACCGCCTTCGCCCTGCCCGCGCTCACCACGCTGCCCGTCTTCATGAGCCGCGCATTCGTTCCCTTCTGCATCTCGCTGGCGCTCGCCTTTGGTCTCGCCTTCCTGTTCACGCTCTTCGTCCCAATCGACGACGTGACCGAGGAGGAGATGGAGGCCGAGGAGCAGTCCGCCTAGCGTCCGGATTGCAAGGCCACTCTATGTCCCGCGCCTGCGGGTTCGACTGGAGGTGGTACCCACCTGGCAGCAAAGCGTATCCGTCACTGACCATATATCCATTAGGCATTGTTTGACGTAAGGAGAACAAAATGAAGAAGATCGACGCACACGCCCACGTCTTTGACCACATCGGCTCCATGGGCAAGGCCGGAGAGCTGCGCCCCCTGGGCAACGGCAACTGTCGCTGGGCCACCGGCGAAGAGTTCCGCATCATCCCCGAGGGCAAGGGGGACAAAGAGTACCTCGTCGAGACCTTCATGGACGTCATGGACGAGAACGACGTCGAGAAGGCCATCCTGTTGCAGGGCGTCCTGTACGGCCTGCAGAACGAGTACGCCATGGAATGTGCCGAGAAATACCCTGACCGCTTCAAGGCTGCAGTCATGCTCGACCCCTTCTGCCGCTGCGCCCAGCAGATCCTCGAGCACTTCATCAACGATCTGCACGCTCACGTCTTCAAGTTTGAGGTCTCTGTGGGCGGCGGCCTTTCCGGCTACCACCGCGATTTCGCGGTCGACGGCCCCGAGATGACGGTCCTCATCGACAGGATCGCCCAGGTCGAGGACGCCACCCTGGTGCTCGACATCGGCAGCCCCAACCAGTCCAGCTGCCAGCCCGAGGCCGTGTATCGCCTGGCCAAGAAGTACCCCGGCCTGCACATTGTCGTCTGCCACCTGCTCGCCCCGTCCCTTGAGGACGGCGACGTCCTCAAGTGCGCGCTTCCGTACCTCGCCCACGATAACGTCTGGGTCGATCTCTCCGCGCTGCCCTGGAACGTCGCTCCCGAGGCCTACCCGTATCCCACCGCGCTCAAGTACATTGCGATGGCGAAGGACGTCTTGGGCGCCGACAAGATCATCTGGGGCACCGACTCCCCCTGCGTCCTCACCAAGTTCGACTACAAGGACCTCTATAGCTTCATCGAGGACGCCGACGTCTTCACCGACGCCGAGAAGCAGGGCGTCTTCTACGATAACGCCGTCAAGGCCTACCACCTCTAGGTCCTTCTCGGCAGTGCAGGGATTCGTGGGGGTGTGACCCCAGAAAGCGAGCGACACATGTTTGAGGGAGTCTTCTGCCCCTCCATCACCATCACCGATGACGACGGAGCGATCGACTACGAGCTGTGGGACAGGCACCTGGACCACCTCGCCGATGCGGGCATTGACGGCGTGCTGTTGTTTGGCAGCATCGGCGAGTTCTACAGCGTGAGCCTCGAGGACAAGAAGTCGGTCGTCGACTTTGCCGTCGAGCGGGTCGCAGACCGCATGAAGGTCTTCGTCGGCGTGGGTGACACCACCTACGACAACGTCCTCGAATTCACGCGCTATGCCCAAAAGGCCGGTGCCGACGCGGTTCTGGCGGTCTCGCCGTACTACTTCGGGCCCACCGACGACGCTGCCGAAAAGTACTTTGGTGGCATCGCAGACGCCACCGATCTGCCCGTCGTGCTATAC
>JAIJJM010000193.1 GCA_022728415.1 Collinsella sp.
CACCAGATCGCTCTGGGGGTCGACAAACTTGAGCTTACCGGCGACCTCCTCGAGCGGCATGTGGCACATCTTGCCGTCGCGCAGGGCGATCATGTAGCCAAACTCGCCGCGTAGGCAGCCGAGCGCCGCCTCGACGCCGCACTGGGTCGCAAAGATGCGGTCCTGAGCGTCGGGCTGGCCGCCGCGCTGCGTGTGACCGGGGATGGCGACGCGGGTCTCGCGACCGGTCTTGGCCTCAATCTCCTTGGCGATGTCGTAGACGATCGACGGGCTCGTACGCTCGGCGATCGTCTTCTTGTACTCCTTCTTGGACAGTGCCGCGTCCTCCTTGGAGATGGCGCCCTCGGCGACGGCCACGATGGTAAAGCGGCTGCCGGTTTCCATGCGATGCTCGATGGTCTTGATGACGTTATCCATGTCGAAGGGGATTTCGGGGATCAAGATGACATCCGCGCCGCCCGCGACGCCGGCATACAGCGGGATCCAGCCAACCTTGTGGCCCATGATCTCGATAACGAACACGCGCCCATGGCTCGAAGCGGTGGTGTGAATGTCGTCGATGCACTTGGTGGCGATGTCGATGGCGCTCGTAAAGCCAAAGGTCATCTCGGTGCCCCAGGTGTCGTTATCGATGGTCTTGGGCAAGGCAATAACGTTGAGGCCCTCTTCGCGCAGGCGGTTGGCAATCTTGGTGGAGCCGTTGCCGCCCAGCATAAACAGGCAGTCGAGCTGCAGCTTGTGATAGGTGTGGACCATCGCGGGCACCTTCTCGACGCCGTCGGCCTCGGGAATGTCCAGACGCTTGAACGGTGTGCGGCTCGCCCCCAGGATAGTGCCGCCACGGGTGAGGATGCCGCTAAAATCGGCGGGCGTCATGACGCGGAACCTGCTGTAGATAAGGCCCTGGTAGCCGTCCTCAAAACCGTAGATCTCGATAGGCTCTTCGCTATTGGTTATGAGCGTTTTGACGATGCCGCGCATGGTGGCGTTGAGCGCCTGGCAGTCGCCGCCACTAGTAAGAAGACCGATCCTAAGCATTATGAATCCTTCCGGGCAAGTTATAACATGCGCATAAGTTTACCCCCGCACACTGTTGATGCGGGGGTAAAACGTGTTAGCTCAAATGTATAGAAATGTAAGCAACGTCAGACGAGCGTAAGGACGACGGTGTCAGCTCCTTACAGTGCGAAGGCGTCGACGTCGCCCCAGTGGCGGCGCAGCGTGATGGCGGCGGCGGGTTCGGTATTGTCAAAGACGACCGACCATTGCGTATTGCTGGTGATGTCTTCCGGATCGGGTTCTTGCGCCGCAGCGCGTAGGGCCTTCCAAACGACTGACTCGTCCTGAGCACCGACATGGGCGTCAAGGACATCGGCGATTGCGACGGCGCGCTCTTTACCATGGCCCAGCTCGCCATTCTTTTGGTTGGGCAGCACTTCGTCACCATAGCAGGCGTAGAAGTTCGTAACCTGTCGTACAGGAGTCGCTTTGAAAGCGCGGTCCGGATCGTGCGGATCCCACTCTACTACGCGCGCGTCACCGGCGGCGTCGTTGATAAAGAAGTGGTAGTCGCGTCTGGCCATGGCGTGCATGTCGTAGGCAGAAAGCAGGTCGACGGCCTCCTGCGTGGTAGCCGCGCGGTCGAGCACCAGGCGGATGGCGAGCGAAGTGTTGATGACGGGGCGCTGCGTGTCCTGGTCACAGGGTTTGGAATCCAAGGTGAGCACAGCAATGGATACGCCGCATTCGTTAACACCGTCGAGCTGGGCAAACGGGCCCATGAGTGCGGCGGCACGTCCGGCGACGGAGTCAAGCGGGGTGTTATCGCCCAGGTTGTTGAGGGCGGCGAACCCGATGGAGGCATAGCCGCCGCGTGGGTGATTGCGCACCAGCAGCGCCGAGGTGTCATCCTTAAAGTCGTAATTGCGACCGGTGCGCACGCGGCCTTCGGCATCTACGGCGACAAAAGCGCTGCAGGCAAACTGGGGCGCCTGGACATGTGTCGGCACACCGGGCAGCACCTGCGCCACCACGGCATCGATGTAGGCCTGGTCGTCGCGCACATCGGCTGCGATGATGCGGTCAAGGTCGTAGTCGTAGGCGATGTCGATGCCGTACAGGTCATAGCCGTCTGCGTAGCCCGTCAAGCGTTTGAGCGACGCGGCGGACCTGATTTGTTTGCGGTAAACGATGCCGGTGGCAGCGGCAAGGCCGACGGCGACGCCCGCGACACCGCAGGCGATGGCAATGTTACGTGGCTTCATGACGGCTCCTCTCGTCCTGTTAGCGCAATTTTCGCAAAAGGAGCGCGGGCATGATGGCTCAACTTGGTGAGCGGTGTGGAATTAAGCACGGAATGAAGCGTGCGGCTCTGGCGTGGCGGGGTATGCTGGAGGGGACCATCAACCCAGCGAAAGGGGAGAGCATGACGGATCAGGAAGCGCCCGAGCGCGCGCACGTGACGGCCGACGATATCGAGGTTGCCAACGACCTTATCGACTTTATCGAGGCATGCCCCAGCATGTTCCATACGGCGGCGACCATTATGGCCGAGCTCGACGAGGCGGGCTTTACCTACCTGCCCGAGAACGCGGCGTGGGACATCGAGCCGGGTGGTCGCTATTACACGCAGCGCAACACCTCGAGCGTTATCGCCTTTAAGGTGGGCGAGGACTTGGCCGCAACGTGGGGCGAGGACGGCGTTGCCGGCGACTATCATTTTCAGCTCACGGCGTCGCACAGCGATTCGCCGACGTTTAAGGTCAAGGCCGTGCCCGAACTCGACGGTGCAGGCGAGACGCTGCGCCTAAACACCGAGGCCTACGGCGGCATGATCGACTACACCTGGTTCGATCGCCCGCTGGCGCTCGCGGGCCGCGTGTTGGTGCGCGAAGGCGACCGTATTGAGAGCCGCCTGCTTGCCACCGAGCGCGAGGTCGCTATTATCCCGAGCCTTGCCATCCATATGAATCGTGGCGTTAACGAGGGCTTTGCGCCCAACCGCGCCGTCGACCTGTGCCCGCTCATCAGCGCCGGCGACCTTAAGCAGGGCGACTTTGACGCCCTGATCGCCGAAGAGCTGGATGTTGAGCCCGAACAGATTTTGGGCCGCGATCTGTTCCTGGTCAATCGTCAGGATGCGCGCATTTGGGGCTGGGCCGACGAGTTTATCTCGACGCCCAAGCTTGACGACCTGGCCTGCGCCTACACCTCGCTGCAGGCATTTTTTGATGCCGAGAATGCGCATGATATTTCGGTCTTCTGCTGTTTTGATAACGAGGAGGTTGGCTCCGAGACCAAACAGGGCGCCATGTCGACGTTCTTGGCCGACGCGCTGCACCGCATCAACGGATCGCTGGGCTTTGACGACGAGTTGTACCATCGCGCCCTTGCCGCATCGATGCTCGTGAGCTGCGACAACGCGCATGCCGTGCATCCCAATCATGCCGAAAAGTGCGATGCCCGCAATCAGGTGGTGCTCAACGGCGGTATCGTCATCAAGGAAGCCGCCAACCAGCACTACTGCACCGATGCCTTTAGCCGTGCGGTGTTCCAGGCTATTTGCGATGACGCCGACGTGCCCACGCAGGCCTTCGCCAACAAGAGCGATATGGCGGGTGGCTCCACGCTCGGCAATCTGTCCAATATGCAGGCGAGCATGCACGCCGTGGACGTGGGCCTGCCGCAGCTTGCCATGCACTCGAGCTACGAGACCGGCGGCGTGCGCGACGTGATGTACGCCATCCGCGCCCTCACCGCCTTCTATGAGCGAAACCTAACCATCAACGGCGCCGAAAGCGTGGAGCTCTAAAACCTACCAAAAAGGGACAGGTTTATTTTGGCAGGTTTTATCTGGGAAAATGCCGCAATGCCAACAGCTGGACGGAATTGTTAAGACACCGCTGGTCGAGCAAACGTCAGCGAGCGACGTCCAGAGCGAACAAGTTGGCATGAAAAAAGGCGAGGCATTGACCTTCTGGTCATGCCTCGCCTTTTGAATGACAAATTGTCGTTCTGGACGTTGCGCAGCGTCGGCCGGTCCGCCGTTCGTAAGAACGGCGGAACCTAAAGGTGCAGTGTGCCTCGGCGGCTTTTTGTGTACAGAGTACAGCAAATGCTTGTAAATGCTATACATGCTTTACGCGCCTACCATAGAGTTTTATGATAGTTTTGAAGTGTTAAGGAGGGGTCATGACCACAACAGCCGCTCAGATCAACGTACGTCTTGATGCCGATCTTAAAAGGAGTGGGGACGCTGCTCTCTCTAGGGCCGGTATGACGCCGAGCCAAGCGGTGCGTGCGCTCTGGCAACTTGCGGCATCTCTGGCTGATCGCCCCGGCGCGCTCCAGGACATCCTTTCGCCTGGTCGTGCCCGGGCGGAACAGCGCGAGCGAGAGAAAGCCGCCAAGCACAAGCTCGAGCTCATCGACCAAGGTTCGCAGCTGTTCGCTGCCGCTTGCAGTGAGTCGGGAATCGATATGGTCAGGGCTCAGCCATCGGACGACGAAGAGCTCAAACGGAACGCCTATGCTGATCGCTATGGCGAGGAGATGAGCTGGCTCTATGAGTGAGAATCCTAAGCGTATCTTGGTTGACACCAACGTCTGGCTTGATTATTTCATCCCTTCACGACGCGACCGCTCGGCGGCAATTGAGTTTTTGCGTGATGCGTGTACGGCTCAGGCTGAGCTGATGTATGCGGCGACATCGTCCAAAGACCTGTTCTATTTGATTTCAAGCGAACATAAGGCATGGTATCGGCGAGAGCACGGTTCGCTGTCTCAAGATGCCGCTTCGGCGGCGACATCACTTGCATGGGATTGTCTTGATGTGTTGTCGCAACTTGCTACGCCCGTGCCCTGCGATCTGAGCGACATATGGATGGCGAGTAAGCAGCGTAAGCTCCATAGCGATTACGAAGACGATTTAATCATCGCGGCAGCGATGCGCGCAAAGACAGACCTTCTGGTCACCAACGATGTCAAGCTCTGCTCGCATGCACCAGTCGCCGCAATGAGCGTAGAAGACGCAAAGAATTACTTGGCAACGCTCTAGCAATTTGAAGACCCCACAGGTCAAACAAAAGTCAGCGAGAGCCCGCCAGAGCGAGCAAGGTGACGTGAAAGAGGAGGGCATAGGCCTTTTGGCCATGCCCGACGATTGAACGTCAGATTGCCGCTCTGGCGGGCTCGCAGTGTCGAGGGGTT
>JAIJJM010000194.1 GCA_022728415.1 Collinsella sp.
AGAGACTGTGGTGGGTCAGACGTGACGAGTGCCTTGATTGCCGATATTGTTTTGCAGCTGCTGAGCTATGTGGCGCAGGTGGAGCGCGAGAACATTCATCGGCGCCAAGCCGAGGGCATTGCGGCGGCGCGAGCGCGCGGCGTGCGCTTTGGCCGGCCCCGCAAGCCCTGTCCTCCGCAATTCGAGCTGGTGCGCGTTACCTATGAGGCGGGTGATATCACGCGGAGTCAGGCGGCAAAGCGGCTAGGCGTGTGCGTGGGGACCTTCGATCGCTGGATGCGCGAGATGGAGTAGGGGCGCCACGGCCCTTTGGCGCCCCAATTCGAACATTTTGGATTTCGCTACGGCGACAACTGCATTTGGGGGTACACTCGCTGCTGCTCAAAAAATGACGGAGGTTAGCCCTTGGCGCGTGTGAAGCACATAGTCGGATGGATTTCGGTTGTCCTGCTGGTCGTGACGCTGACAAGTATTTGGATACTGACGGAGCAAAACGTGGAGCAGACGTCGTCGCTCAGCGAGTCCACTGCGCGCGTGGTGGAGGGACGGGCCGCGGACGTGCGACCCGACGCCGCGCAGGAGTCCCAGGCGGGGGATGCCGTCGAGGGCGCGGATTCAACGACTGCCACCGTTCATCCCGACCCGCTTGCGCCCGTTCGTCTGTGGATGGGTGCCAACATTCGTCGCGTCGCACATACCGTTGAGTTCTTCTTTGTCGGACTGTTAGCTTCGGTGACCGTGGCATGCCTGGGCGAGCGCCTGCCATGCGCGCGATTCCGGTACGTACTCGCTGCGCTCTTTTGCGCCGTCTGCTCTGTCGGTGACCAAGTGCACAAGATCTTTGTTCCTGGTCGACATTTCGACATGATCGACCTGGGCTTCGATGCCGCGGGCTATGTCACCGCCATGCTGTTGGTATTGCTGGTCTCCGCATGGGTGCACCACGTGACGCGCCCCATCGGCGCCCATGCGAGGCGCTAACCGGTAACAAACCCGTTTCTGATAACGCGACCTCGTTGAATTATTTTGTGTCGCGCGTATTTCCGAGCGGTCGGATTTGAGGGGCGAGCGGTAGAACGCTCGCCCTTTGTGCGCCACGATGCGGCACAATGTACCGTAAAAGCTGTTTATATCCGGTACGAATCGTTCGTTGGTCTTTAATTCTTCTCAACGGAGGTGTTTGAGATGGCAAACGGATTGCTTTTGCGGCTTCGTGAACGTGAGCTCAGCGCGAGCCCGGCGGAACGCAATGTCATCGCATACGTAAGCGCTCATCCGCACGAGGTGGTCGGGCTGTCCGTCCGCTGTCTTGCCGATGCCACGTTCTCCTCGCCCTCGAGCATTTTGCGCTTTTGCAAGCGCTTGGGTTTTGCGGGTTACAAGGAGTTCCAGCGCGAACTGATCGCCGAACTGGCGCTCTTGGGTGATAAGAAAGACGTTGCCCTCGAGGACATCTCCATGGACGACAGCGTCGAACGTATCGTGGGGAAGGTGATGAAAAGCAACGTGCGCACGATCGAGGCGACGGCGCGAACGCTCGATTACAGCGTCTTGGAGCGATGCGCGGCCCATCTTAAGCGGGCACGCGCGGTCAATCTGTTCGGTATCGGTGCCTCTCGTTTGGTCGCGCACGATCTGGCGCAAAAGCTCATGCGTGTTGACAAAGTGTGCCATCTGTACGACGACTGGCATGATCAGCTTCTGTGTGCCAAGAACATGCATGAGGGCGATATGGCAATCGCCTTTAGCTACTCGGGCTTGACGCGAGAGGTGCTGGACTGCACCGTCGAGGCACAACGTCACAACTGCCCCGTTGTGGCCGTGACCAAAGTAGATGGATCGTCCAAGCTTGCCACCATGGCCGATGCCGTGCTCGGCGTCGCCGCGAGTGAGCCCTTGGTCCGCAGCGGTGCCATGGCTTCGCGTATGGCCCAGCTTATGGTTGTCGATGCCCTGTACGCTGCTTACGTTGCCAGCGACTACGAGCGGGCGAAGCATGTCATTAAGCAAAACTACATCGAGAAACAGGAAAGATGAGGTGAATGAAATGCTCGATTTAACAGAATTCACGACCGAACAGCGCAATCTTAGGTCAATGGACCTCGATACGATGACATCGCTGCAAATCGTCACGACGATGAACGATGAGGATCTTCGTGCCGTCCAGTCGGTCACGAAAGTGTTGCCCCAGGTTGCCACAGCAATCGACTGGGCTGCCGAGGCGCTCGAGCGCGGCGGGCGCGTCTTTTACATGGGTGCAGGCACCAGCGGTCGTCTGGGCGTGCTCGACGCTTCGGAGTGCCCGCCCACATTTGGCGTGTCACCCGATCTGATTGTCGGGCTCATTGCCGGAGGCGAGACAGCGTTTATCAAGGCTGTCGAAGGTGCCGAAGACAGCGAGGCGCTTGGCGCGAGCGACCTGCGGGAGCGTGGACTCTCGGACAAGGATCTTGTCGTTGGCCTGGCGGCAAGCGGTCGTACTCCCTATGTGGTGGGCGGCCTTGTGTACGCCAAGGCAACTGGGTGCAAGACCATTGCAATTGCCTGTAACCAAGGGTCGAAGATCGGGGAGCGCGCAGATCTTGCCATTGAGCCCGTGCCCGGTCCCGAGGTGCTGACCGGCTCGACGAGGCTCAAGGCGGGAACGGTCCAAAAGCTCATTCTCAACATGATTTCGACCGGTGCCATGGTCAAGATCGGCAAGGTATACCAAAACCTGATGGTCGATGTACAGCAGACGAATGAGAAGTTGGTGGTGCGCGGCCAGAACATCGTGATGGAAGCGACCGGCTGCACGCGCGAGCGCGCTGTTCAGGCGCTTGCAGATGCCGGTGGGCACGTAAAAACCGCTATTGTCTCGGTGCTGCTGGACTGCGATACCGAGCAGGCTGCGGTAGCTCTTGAGCGGGCGCGCGGCCATGTCCGTGCTGCGGTGAGTGGCCATGAGAAAGGCAATGCCGATGCCCAATAGGTGCACGGCGGAGCAGATGTGACATCCAGAAGAGATACCCGATACAAGGAGGAGTTATGACGAACAAAGAGCTGGCTCAAAAGCTGCTGGACCTTTTGGGCGGTAAAGACAACGTGCTGGCAAACGCGGCGTGCATGACGCGCCTGCGCGTGACCGTCAAAGACGCGGGCAACGTCGACGCGGAGGGTATTAAGGCGCTCGACGGCGTGATGGGCCTTGTTGAGGACGACACGATGCAGATCGTGCTGGGTCCGGGCAAGGTGAATAAGGTGCTCGAAGAATTCTCCAAGCTCACCGGCCTTGCGAAAGGCGTTGCTGACGAGAGTGTGGTTGACGCTGCGGCTACAAACAAGGCCGCGCAGAAGGCCAAGTACGAGACCAAACCGGTTCAGGCCTTCCTCAAGAAGATTTCCAATGTCTTCGTCGCCCTGCTTCCCGGCATCATTGCGGCTGGCCTCATCAACGGTATCTGCAACGTCATCAATGTCTCGACGGCCGGTGCGCTTGCAGGCGAGTGGTGGTACCAGGGCATTCGTTCCATGGGCTGGGCCCTCTTCGCCTATCTGCCCATCTTGGTGGGCTACAACGCGGCGCGCGAGTTTGGTGGCTCCGCTGCGCTGGGCGGCATCGCCGGCATGATGTGTATCGCCAACAGTGCCATGCCCCTGCTTGCGCCTGGTGCCGTCGATCCCAGCACCGCTATTCTGCTGCCGCTCACCAATGCACAGTACAATCCCGCCGCGGGCGGCATGATTGCGGCCCTCATCGCTGGCGCATTTTTTGCCTGGATGGAGCGTCAAATTCGCAAGGTTATGCCCAACGCGCTCGATACATTCCTGTCTCCGCTGCTGGTGCTCATCATCGGCGCCTTTGCTCTGATGCTCGTCATCCAGCCGGTTGGCGCATGGCTGACGACTGCCATCTTTAGCGTTTTGACCTTTATCTTTGAGAAGCTGGGCGTTCTGGGCGGCTATATCCTGTCGGCAGGCTTCTTGCCGCTGGTGTCCGTCGGCCTGCATCAGGCACTTACGCCGATCCACGCTATGCTCAACGATCCCGACGGCGCTACCAAGGGCATCAATTACCTGCTGCCCATCCTTATGATGGCTGGCGGCGGTCAGGTCGGTGCCGGTCTGGCGCTGTACTTTAAGACCAAGAACGCCAAGCTCAAGAAGTATGTTGCAGAGTCCATTCCCGTTGGCATCCTGGGCGTTGGCGAGCCTCTGATGTATGCTGTTACGCTGCCGCTTGTCCGCCCGTTTGTGACGGCCTGCCTGGGTGCCGGATTTGGTGGCGCGCTCGCGGCGCTGCTTCACATCGGCACGGTTTCTCAGGGCGTTTCCGGTCTGTTTGGCCTGCTGATCGTCGTTCCCGGCCAGCAGCTCGGCTATGTTGCCGCCATGTTGCTTGCCTATGCCGCCGGCTTTGCCCTGACGTGGTTCTTCGGCGTCGACGAGCAGAAGATCAACGAGTTCTTTGGCGAGTAGCCTGATGCTGCGTGCTATGTCATTCGAGCGTCTTGACGTGCCGCAGATTGCTTGATGCTACGGTTGTGCCGGCGGGGCTAACTGCTCCGCCGGCCTTTTTAAAGGAGAATCGAAGCGTGAGAACGGGTATTTCTGTCTATCTTTCCAGTCCTCTGCAAGATATCGAGCGTACGATTGAACATGGCGCCGCGGCGGGTGCGCGCTATGCGTTCACCTCGCTGCATATTCCCGAGGATGGGGGAGCGGCATATGCCGATAAGGTTCGCCAGGTGCTGTCGCGACTTTCCGCTCGCGGTATTGCGCTCATTGCCGATGTGGGGCCGCGCACGTGCGATTTGCTGGGCCTTGAACGCATGGAGGACTTGCGTGATCTGGGACTGGAGTACCTGCGCCTGGATTACGGCTTTAGTGCCCAACGGGTCGCGGAGCTGTCCGGTGTATTTCGCATCGTGGTCAATGCATCGACGGTGAGTCCTGATGAAATCGCATCGTGGCGAGAAGCCGGTGCCGATGTGACCCGTTTTGCCGCCTGCCACAATTTTTATCCCAAGCCCTATACCGGTTTAGCTCTGGAGGACATTGCTCGGACGAATCTTCGTCTTGCAGCGCTTGGCTTCGAAATCATGGCTTTTGTGCCGGGTGATGCCAACGTCCGCGGGCCGGTATTCGAGGGGCTGCCGACGGTTGAGGCGCAGCGCGGTCGCGCGTCAAAGGTTGCCCT
>JAIJJM010000195.1 GCA_022728415.1 Collinsella sp.
CCAGAACACGTCCCGTCAGCCGCATGCGGGCGAGGCATGAGGCGCTGGCCCGCGACATCCTCCGGATCCACTCGGATTTCTTCATGGCCGTGTACGGGTACAGGAAGACGCGCGCGCAGCTGGTCGCCCAGGGCCGGGATCCCACGGAGGTCGGCCGCGACCAGGTGATGAACATCATGCGCGGGCTCGGCATCCGGGGCGTGCGCCGCGGCAAAACCCCGGTGACGACGAAACCCGCCAAGGGCGCGGGCGGCAGGCCGGATCTGGTGGACAGGGGGTTCGAGGCTTGTGCGCCGAACCGGCTGCACGTGGCCGGCATCACCTACGTGCGCATGGCGAACGGCTCGTTCGGCTGCACGGCGTTCGCCGCCGGCGTGTCCGCCCGTCGGATCGTGGGCTGGGCGTGCGCCATGACCATGAACACGTAGGAGCCGTCGTTGCAGGCGTTGGGGCAGGCGATCTCATGGGCCGCGTCCCGCGGCGGCACGGATGGTCTTATCCGCCACGGCGACCATGGCACGCAGTACACCGGCACGGTGTACGCCACCGGGGTTATGGAATATGGGATGCTGCCGTCGACCGGCACCGTCGGCGACTCGTACGGCAACGCCATGGCCGAAAGCGCCGACGGCGCGTACAAGACCGAGCTGGTATGGCGGCGCAGACCCTTCGCGGATCTGAAGGACCTGGAATTGGCGACGTTCCGGTGGGTCTCGTGGTGGAACTCGAAGCGCCTGCACCAGTCCCTGGGCTACAGGACACCCGAAGCGGTGTGGAAACCGAGTATTATCAACATCAAGCGGCACAAGCCGCCTCACTATAAGGGCGGAACAAAAATCAGGCCACTTCACATTGAACGCCTTGAGGGTAATGGGGACTTCCGCTCACCCGAGTGCGTGGAGTTGCTGGACGAAGCGGACATCGTGGTCACTAACCCACCGTTTAGCCTCTTCCGTGAGTACATTGCTCAACTCATGGAGCATGATAAGAAGTTCGTCGTCATCGGCAATCAGAACGCTGTCACCTATAAGGAAGTGTTCCCACTCATCAAAGAGAACCGAATCTGGCTTGGCTGCTACTCGGGGAACATGGAGTTTCGGGTGCCGGGCGATTATGAGGCTCACAGCGAGAATGACAAGCGATTCTGGACGGACGAATCGGGGCAGAACTGGCGAAGCATCGGCACTGCCTCGTGGTTCACGAATCTGGACATCAGAAAACGTCACGACGAACTTATCCTCGTGAAACGCTATAAGCCCGAGGATTACCCCAAGTACGACAATTACGACGCAATCAACGTGAACAAGGTAGCCGACATCCCATGCGATTATGCGGGGGCTAGGGGTGTTCCGATTACATTCCTCTACAAGTACAACCCCGACCAGTTCGAGATACTCTCACTTCCGCTATGGCTTGCGCGGCTTCTTTGGGACTGGGCTCGGGAAGGTCGTAGAGGGCGGAATCATCCCCGACCGCTATCATTTGCCTGATGGAGGAATCACGGCGGCTGCGGGAAGCCCGTTCGTATTCCAGCAAGTCTGTCAGGCGGATTCTGCGATGACGTGATGGGCGGGAAAAAGGAATGAGTCCTTTATCTAACATTCTGACTAACGTCTGTCGCGATACTCCCAGTGTGCGCGCGGCTTGTTCCGTCGTGAGTTCTTGTTCCGTGGCGCTGATCGTCACGCTCTTCCCCTCGGAGAGCAGTATGGCCGTCTGTTGAACCGCATCGCGAAGTTGCTTCGGCAGCGCCAATGAGTAGCATTCTTCCAGCTTGGCTTGATACATTGCGTACGTGACCATAAGGCCACAGCGGCCAAATGAATCGGGAACATCATGAGTGATTACAACGAACACATACCGGACGGCACCGGCGACAACGGCGACGCCGACGAGCTGGTGTGCCAATCCGAGGGCTGCGGCAAGGCCGCGCATTGCCCACTGAAACGACTCGGCAAGGGCGACACCGCGGTCAACATCATCGGTGTGGCCGTCTCGGCCGTCATCGTCGCGGCGAGCATCTACGCGCAATACGCGCTGACCAAATGGGCCGTCAAATCCGCGCTCAAGGAAACACGACCGCACGATTGATCCGGTGATACCATTACACCGACTTGCCTTTGACATGCGCCCCGTCGTGTGGCCTCCCGGTATGAAAGGGAGGCCACACGACGAAAGCTCAGCGAGCCTCCGCCAATATGATGCCGGCATCGGCCATCTGTTTGCGGGCCGCGACACCCAACTCCTCGCTGACCGGAACGGTCAGATCCTCGAACACGGTGACATCGAAGCCGAGACGTTTCGCGTCAAGCGCGGTGTCCTTGACGCAATGCGATTCGGCGATGCCCACCACATCCACCTGCGTGACGCCTGCGGCCTTCAGCGCATTGGCCAGCGTCTTGCCGGCGGACTGTTCGGCCGTGACCTCCTCGCGCGTCTGGATACGGTCGGTATTGTCTTCGATGCCTTCAAAACCGGAGTATGCCGCCGAATACTGGCCCTTCTTGAAATGATGAGCGATGCCCAGAGCCGCGATGGCCGGATGAAGCTCGGCGTTCGGTGTGCCCGCCGCGCCATGCTTGGGCCACGTATCCACGAAATCCGGATTGCCCGACCAGTGTGCGCCCGGCTCGATATGCCAATCCTGCGTGGTGGCGATATACGCATACTCTCCGCGATGCGCGTTCACATAGTCGGCGATCCTCCCGGCGACCGCGTTGCCGCCTTCGACCCCCAGCTCGCCGCCTTCGCAGAATGTCGGCTGCACATCCACCACAATCAGCGCCTTGGCCATGTCATGCTCCCATCATCGTTCGATTCGACTGACGTTTCCCATCATAAGCGACCGATGCCAACCGCATAAGCCCCTATAAAAGGCGCGCCCGACAGCCGGATCGGGACTCACCGGGACAGCTCATTGTCATCGTATCGGGGCACGGCGGTTCTGGTTTCCGCCTCCGCCTTCGCCTTGCTCTTGGCGTACATCAGCTGACATGCCCAGACGACGGCGAGCACAACGGAAAATGCGAGTCCCGATACCACGTCACCGTATTTGACAGCGGTGAATATCGGCATGGCGACGGCCGCGACGATGCAGAAGGGCAACGCGATCCATGTCCTGCGCAGTTTGGCCCGGTAACTCGAATCCCAATAGCCGAACGGACGGCTGTCCCTGTTTTCCATAAGCGTTCCTCCGGTCATCACGAATCTGCGATTGCGTCGATGCCTACGATGATACGGCACCCGGCGAATCGTTATCTTTCTACCGTCGCTGCCGAAGTCGGCTGATCATTCCATCGCTAAGCTGTAATGATGGGATTCAATCGGTAATAGGCCGATATGGAATCTTTGCTGATGATTGCATTGCACGGGGCAGTATTGGGCATACCATTTCGAGCGTTGAGCCACGGTGATTCACTGTGGGTACGCGCACTAAGCCGGTTCCCGGTTTGCCCTCCCGGAGCCGTACATACATCATTGATGATGCTCCGCTCTGCGTCATCCAACGCATTCTCTTTTGTCGGAAGGTCGCCGTCTCGAATGATGAATTTTCCCCGATGCTGAGCATACAATTCCCGGCAAACTGGACCGCCACGCCGAGCTTCGAAGTCCTCGTCGAAAAGAGGAACGTCATAACATGACAATGATTGTGCCTGAGCGTAGAATGCATTTTTTGCGATCTCATTGTGGTCATTGCGCCATACCCGCGAAGTATGTATGCTGCCGCATCAATAACACCGGCCATGTCAATCCTCCTTTCCAGACGATATATTGTGAAGCATGACTTCAGACAACGACATGCCTGTGATTAGCCGAAACCGTGCCAATGCGGCAGAAGAATTCTTCGCGGCGGCTTGCATCAGGCTGATCGAAGCGCGCGTGAGCATGCCGTAATGGTAGCTCGGCAATGGCGTGCGCAACATGTTGGACCGACAGAACAATGTTTTTCCCGGGTGTTGGAATGTTCAAGTCATATGCCTCTGTCAGGTCGCGACCTATCGACTGAAACGTATGGTTTCCATCGTGAGGAAACTTCAACGTCCCAATACTCATTTCAAGCTCGGTGAATTGGATGATATAGGTGGATGCCGGCTGATTGTCGAAACTAATGGACAAGTTAGACAGTCGGCTGAGTGGCTGGCTTCAACGCTGTCTCTGAAGAATGGCTTAGGTGACAAAGACTACATCGCGAATCCACAACACAGCGGTTACCGCTCCAGACATCTGCTGTGCAATGTCAGCTCTGACTCGGGTTCGTATCACGTGGAGATACAGATCCGAACGAGATTGCAACATTGCTGGTCAACAGCGGTGGAAGCGGCAGGAGAAATCTACGGGACGGAGTACAAGAGTCCAGTGGTCGGTTCCAATGCCTCGGGAATGATGAGGAACGGCTTCGTTTTTCAAGACTGTATCTAGCCTATTTGCTCTGGAAGAGCATTCTCCCCAGGTCCCAGGATTTGAGGGAGATGAAACACTGTTTAGCAGCCAGTTGCAAGCTTTTCCATGCATGCCCAGTCTACTGCTTGATTGAGAGCGGCCGTCGACAGTGTCTTGATTACGGAAGCTCCAAGAAATACATGCGAATATTCCTTATGAAGCTTTCGAGAGAGAACCAGTATCTTGATATTGATTCTTCCCCTGTAGAACGATTTGCAGCTGCTCGCCATGGATATGGCCGAGATCAAGGGGTATGACGTGGACAAGCCGCGCAATCTCGCCAAATCCGTCACGGTTGAGTGACGCGATGGCGAAGGACGAGAGATGACGAACAACAAAGACAAGTGGCTGCGCGCATTGCAGGCCAAAGGGATCCGCACGCCGCAGGATGAGGTCGGGCGGGCCGGCAGGCACCGTCATGACGCCCCGGAGGCAAACCCGCCGAAAGATCGGGCCGGTTTTCGCCCGGTGAGGGGAAGATCCGCCAAACCGTTCAAGGCGACCGGTCACAAGGGCGGAATCAGCCGGCAGGGTGCATGACGCGGAATGTTTCGGCGAGGTCGTGATTTGATCGCCAATGACCACCTCCAGTCGCGAAGCGACTGGAGGTGGCAGATGCTCTGCAGCTTAGTTTTTTTTAGTCCTCGTTCTTGGCGGGGGCGGAGAGGAATCGTTCTTCGCCGGGCAGCACGGCGTTGAGGATCACGGCCACCACGAACGCCACGGCGATGCAGTTC
>JAIJJM010000196.1 GCA_022728415.1 Collinsella sp.
AAAGCGCCCGTCAGCTCGCGGGCGGCACCACCAAGTCCTTTGGCCTGGTCCTTCCCCGTCTCGACCACGGCTTCTCGCTCCAAATTGCCAGCGGCGCCCATAACGAGGCCCGTAAGCACGGTTACGACCTACTCATCGCCAACGCCGATAACGACGATATTCTCGAGGACCATTACCTGCGCTATTTTATGGGCACGCAAATGTCCGGTGTCATGGTTCAGCCCATGGCGTCCCCCGACTGGCACGCCGCCATGGCCAAGATGCCCGTGCCGATCGTCCATCTGGACATCCACTGTTCCGAGCCCGGTTACTACGTGGCCGCCGACAACGAGGCGCAGGGGCGCATTATCGCCGAGCTCGCCATCGCCCGCGGCGCACGCCATATCACCGTTGTGGGCAGAGCGGCATTTATGCAGCTCACCCTGCGCGTGCTTGGCATTCACAAGGCCCTTGCCCTGCACCCCGATATCAAAATTGAGGTCATTGACGCCGGAGAGTGGAATACCGCAGCCGACGGCTACAGCATTGGCGCTCAGATTGCCGGGCGCCCTGCCGCCGAACGTCCCGATTTTGTCGTCGGCCTGACCGACGTGTTGGCCTCGGGCGTTATTTCGGCATTGGTCGACAAAGGCATCTCCGTCCCCGAGCAGGTTCGCGTGGCCGGATGCGACGGCAACCCGCTCGCCTGGAGCGGGTCGGTCCCACTGACCACGGTAGCGCCTCCGGGCTACGAGATTGGCCGCAAGGGCGTTCAGTTGCTGATGGAGCAAATCGAGAACAAGGTCCCGACAAAGACCAAACATATCCACGTCGGCTCTGCAGCGCGCACCGCCACCGCAGTCACCGCCGCCGAGGACATCAACCGCCAAGAACTCGTGCGGCCGTTCCTCCTCGAGCGCGCCAGCACCCAGGCGAGCGCCCACGTCGAAGCCACCGCCATCAACCTCGGTGCCTACCTGTAGCAAAAAAGCGCCACAGCGGAAACAGCCCCGCTGCGGCGCTTTTTACTGGCCCACGCCCATTAGCCAAGGCTGCATCTACAGATATTTATGGAATTCAATCCATATTTTTATGAGTTATTTTGATAAAATGGATTCGGTTCCATATTTTTTGTAATTTCATATAAATATTGATTTTGTTCCAATATTTTCAGACCCAGGGAGAGGCTTTATGGATTTGATTGACCGCAAACAGTACCTCGACTGGCTCATTTCGTGGAAAGACTCGCATGTTATCAAGGTCGTTTCGGGCGTGCGTAGGTCAGGCAAATCGAAGCTATTCGAGATTTACCGTGGTCATTTGCGCGACCATGGAACCACAGATGCCCAGGTTATATCCCTCAACTTTGAAGATCTGGAGTTCGAGTCTCTTACATCGTATAGAGCACTCTACGACTACGTTTCCGCCAGACTCGTCCCCGATAAGATGAACTACGTTTTTCTGGACGAGATACAGCATGTCGAGCACTTCGAAAAAGCCGTCGACAGCCTATTTATCAGGGATAATGTCGATCTCTACATAACCGGTTCCAACGCCTATCTGCTCTCGAGCGAGCTGGCAACCTTACTATCCGGTCGCTACGTAGAGCTCAAGATGCTGCCCCTCTCCTTTAAAGAGTTTTGCTCGGCAAAAACCAATGGCGGAAAGGCTCCTACCCAGCTGTTTGACGAGTACATCACCCGGGGCTCCTTTCCCTTTATCGCCGAAACGGGTATCCAGGGCTCCCAGGCGCGCGATTACCTTATGAGCCTCTACGACACCATAGTCATACGCGACGTTATCGAACGTTTGAAGGTCTCGGACGTCTCGACCCTGCGCGATATCACCAAGTTCCTACTCCATAACATCGGAAGCCGAACCTCGGTTAAAAAAATCTCCGACACGCTCTCGTCCAACGGCAACAAAACCGATCAGAAGACCGTCGCCAAGTACCTCAAAGGGCTAACAGGCAGTCTCGTGCTGTATTCAGCGCCGCGCTACAACGTACGCGGTCGACAGCTTCTAACAACAAACGGCAAATACTACGCCGTTGACCTTGGACTTAGAGGCGCTCTCGTCAAAACTCAGAGCAGCGACATCGGTCATATTCTCGAAAATGTCGTCTATCTCGAGCTTCTACGCCGCGGATACGACGTCTACGTGGGCGATATCGATGATGGGGAAATCGATTTTGTTGCCCTAGGCTCAGACGAGACGGCCTATTATCAGGTTTCAGCCACCACGCTCGACGAAACCGCCCTCAACCGCGAGTTGGCCCCCTTTAAGAAAGTCCGAGACAACTATCCCAAGACGCTTCTTACGCTCGACACGCTATTTGCTGACGCAAACTACGAAGGAGTTCGCAAGCGCAACGTAATCGACTGGCTCTTGGAGTAACTCGTAACGTCCAAAGCCCCGCCAACCTCTTGCCAAGGCGGCTGCCTCGATTATTTAAAGCACAAAGCCCCTCTTATAGGCCAAAATTGCAGTCTTGGCCGATAAGAGGGGCTGGCCGTATCAGCGCTTCCGCGCGGGCGCCGCCGTCGTCACCGCTAGCGGCAGACAACGCCCACGGGCGCAATCGGAATCTTGGATATAGATGCGACCACCCGCACTAAGCGGTTGGCCGCATCTTTAAAATGCTATTGAAATGGCTCAGGTGCAGAGTCTAGCGCACGGCCTTGACCGCCGCCGTCAGATCGAACAGCGTATCGAGCACGGCCTCGCAGCCATCCACCACGTCCTGCGGCAGCGGCACAATATCGGGGACGGCAAAGACGTGGCAGCCAGCCGTAATGCCCGAGACGCAGCCGTTGCGCGAATCCTCGACCACAGCGCATTCCTCGGGGACAAAGCCCGCGCGCTCGCAGGCGAGCAGATACATCTCGGGGTCGGGCTTGCCGTGCACGACGTCCTCGCCACACGTTACCGTTTCAAACTTGTCAAAAAGACCGACCATCTTAAGGTTGCGTTCGGCCGTGACATGACGCGATGACGTCGCAAGGCCCACGTGATAGCCCACGGCCAGCAGCTCGTCCAGGCACTCGGCGGCACCGGCCTTAAGCTCCAGATCGGTCTTGACCATCTCGTCGCGAATCTCCTTGTGACGACGATAGATCGCCTCAGCGGTTTCTCTGCTGCCGTAATGTGCCTCAAGGATGTCCATAACATCGGGCAGCGTGCGACCGATAAACTGATGAATCAGCGTGTCATCAATCGCGACACCCAGCTCAGCAGCGGGCGCTTTCCATGCCTTGATGCCCAGACGCTCAGTATCGACCAGCGTTCCATCCATGTCAAAAATAACAGCCTTGATCATATCGGTCCCCCATCGACTCTCGCTGTCGCATTGCGGCAACTCTACCGCATTTGACAACTTGTATATAACGTATATACGATATTGCGCTTTCATTACATAGGTAGAAATCTTATGACAGGCAGCTCGGTGGGATTATAGTTTTCGACCGAGTACATATTGGTAAGGAACGTTTCATGCTTTCAGACACCACCGCACCTGCAGAGGAGCTTCAGGACAAACTCGCAGCGCTCGAACAGCTGCTTTTGGCATACGGACGCGTCGCCATCGGCTTTTCCGGTGGCGTCGACAGCAGCTTTTTAGCCGCGGTCTGCGCCCGCATCATGCCGGCCAGCACGCTTCTCGTTCACCTCACCACGCCGCTCATCGGCACGCCTGAACAGGCTTCGTTTGAGCGGTCCGTTGGCGGGCAAGCCAATGAGGAGCCGCATTTTAAGCTCCCTGTGCTCAATCTTTCGGTCGATCAGTTGCAGCTCCCCCAAGTAGCCTGCAACGATGCCAATCGCTGCTATCACTGTAAGCAGGCCGGCTTTACCGCCATCGTCAACCACGCCAAGTCGCTCGGCTTTTCCACCGTCATCGATGGCAGCAATGCAAGCGATCGCGGTGACTACCGCCCTGGCATGCGCGCCGCAGAAGAGCTCGGCGTACGCTCCCCTCTTATGGAGGTCGGCTTTACCAAGGACGAAGAGCGTGAGCTGTTGCGCGCATGGGGCTATCCCGTTTGGAACCTGCCGGCGGGAGCCTGTCTTGCCACGCGCGTCCCCACGGGCGAGGAGCTTACGCGCGAGAAGGTCGATTTAATCCGCGCCTGCGAGGACTACCTGCATGATCTCGACCTGGCGCAGGTACGCGCGCGCTTGGTCGACGGCTGCATGCATATCGAGGCCGCGCCCGCAGATGTCGCCAAGATCGCCGCCCTCGGCGGTGCCGCCGTCGACGGCGAGGGCAAGACCCCGTTGCCCGCCGCCATCGAGTCCGCGCTGCGCGAGCTGGGCTGCGCCCACATCTCCCCCGAGGTCACCCCCTACATCCACGGCAACATGAACCAGTAGCGTATCCCGATAAGTTGCGGTGGAATAGTTCCCGTTTTGCGGCCCATCGGACCAAAACAGGAACTATTCCACCGCAACTCCGTTTGGCGGACATGGACCCGCAGACCTTCCAAAAGGGACAGGTTTGTTTTGGCAGGTTTTATCTGGGGAAATATCGAGAGGCAACTGCCTCTCTGGCACCCCCTCTAACTTCGAGAGACACTGGGGAGGCGACTCGGCTGCACCTACTTCTTCCGATAGCGGCGGTTGCGGCTCGTCGATGACCCCATTACTTCGATGAGCCCTTTATCCGCCATTTTTGGCAGATGGTAACGGACGGACGAAATTTTGACCCCCGATGCAACCGCTATTTCTCGCGCCGTCATATCCACTTCGGCGCTGAGAGCCTCCAGGATCCTATCCGCCGTCGAAGTTGACGACTCTCTGTTCATATCGATAATTTCAAACGTGTCATTGCCGCATTTTGACAGGACATGTTTATCCACAAGGTCCCCGCAGATCAGGCGAATGTCATCCGAATCCCACTTCAGGGCCTCTCGTATTTTTTGAACATCGCATACGCACCCATGCTCCCGCATAAACATGAGCAATGTTTCCTCGCGATCTGTCAGCTCGGTGCCCACATGGCTCTGAATCCACGTGCGGTTTTCAGCAAGCTCCGCCCCGTGCCGGGAAAGCAGCACCGTAAACGAATCGGCCTTAACGATAAATTTCGGCCTGCCAAGCGAACGAGACTCCATCTCGCGAATCATAGCCGGGATACCAGATCCCTGGCTTTCCGCAACGGCCCCCTCGGCATGCTCTAACGGCGTCGCCCCC
>JAIJJM010000197.1 GCA_022728415.1 Collinsella sp.
GGCGCTGCTTCTGGCCACCTGAAACACCGGCGCCGCCTTGGCCCAGCTCGCCGTCCAGCCCGCCGATGCGATCAAGGAACTCGTCCACGCACGCCGCGCGGCAAGCCGCGAAAAGTTCATCGTCCGACGCCTGCGGATTGCCCCACTGCAGGTTCTCGCGCACGGTGCCCGTGAACAGCACATTCTTTTGCAGCACAATGCCCACGGCGTCACGTAAGGTCGCGAGGTCGTAGTCGCGCACGTTGTGTCCGCCCACAAGCACGGCGCCCTCGGTGGCGTCGTACAGGCGCGCAATCAGCTGCACAAGCGAGCTCTTGCCCGAGCCCGTACCGCCGAGGATGCCCACCGTCGAGCCGCTCTCGATGCGAAGGTCGATATGCTCGAGCACATCCTCGGCTGCATCCGCGCGGTATTTAAAGGAAACGTCGCGAAACTCGATACTGCCGTCCGCTGGCGCCGCAGTCGCGAGGTCTCCCGCAGGGTTGGCGATAAAGGGTTCCTCATCGAGCACCTCTGCGATACGGCCCACACTCGTGAGAGCGCGTGTGAGCAGCAAAAATACGTTGGAAATCATCATGAGCGAGTTCATGATCAGCAGCACGTAGCTCATAAAGCCCGTGAGCGAGCCCACGCCCAAGCGACCTTCGATGATCATGCGGCCGCCAATCCACAGGATCGAGACCGCGGCAACATACATCGAGAGTTGGAACACCGGCAGGTTGAGCACGGCGGTGCCGAAGGTCTTGGTCGCCGTGCCGGCGAGCTCGGTATTGACGGTGTCGAACTTTTCGCACTCGTGCTCGGCTCGCACGTAAGCCTTCACGGCGCGCACGGCGGTAAGGTCCTCTTGCACCACGCCGTTGAGGTGGTCCATCGAGGTCTGGAGTTGGCGGTAGAGCGGGCTCACGCGCACGGTAATGATACCGAGCACGATGGCGAGCATCGGCAGAATTACGGCAAAGACCGCTGCGAGCTCGCGCGAGAGCGCAAAAGCGTAGACGAGGCCCATGACCAGATTTACCGGCCCGCGCACCATGGGGCGGAAGCCGTTGCCCACGGCGTTTTGAATCACGGTGATGTCGGTGGTCATGCGAGTGACAAGCGAGCTTGTCTCGTATTCATCGAGATTGCCGAAGGCGAGGGTTTGGATCTTGCGGTACTCCGCGGCGCGCAGGTTGGCGCCCAGCCCCGAGGCAACGCGGGCGGACGTGCGCGCATAGCCCAAGCCAAGTGCCAGTGAACATGCGGCGCACACCAGCATATACGCACCCTGCAAAAGCATGTAGTTGATGTCGCCCGCAGGCACGCCCACGTCGATGATATTTGCCATGATGACCGGAATAAACAGCTCGAGCGCCGTCTCGGCCGTCACAAAGAGCATGCCGAGTATGGCATCGCGTCGGTATGCCCCCAGATAGGAAAACAGAATCTTGAGATTGCGCACGCAGGTTCATCCCCCATCAAACGTTGTTCGCAAACCCACGTATTATGGCGCGCCGTGCATCGGTGTCAAGTGCTCCGAAATCGATTTCTGCAAGGCTAGCGTAGGCACCACGCCTGTACGGCTTATGCCTGTATTCAACGGAAATGATTATGAGCGTGACTTTTTCGCCCCGCCGCCAACACAAACCTTGACTCTACAATCGTTGTAGGGTCTTCACTACACTGGTAGCTAAGCGAACCAAGCCAGACAGCCCCACCCATGGAACACGACTTCACACGCGGCAATATCCTTAAGACCATCGCGGTCTTTGCCCTGCCCTATATGCTCTCATACTTTTTGCAGATGTTCTACGGCATGGCCGACCTGTACATGATGGGACAGTTTAGCGGTGCCGCCGGCATCACCGCCGTGGGCAACGGCGCGCAGACGCTCTACATCATTACCGTGACGCTCGTGGGCCTGGTCGAGAAGATGATCAGCTTTTTGTTCATTGTGCCGAGTTCCATGGGCGCCACCGTCAGCGCACTCACGGCACAAAACGCCGGCGCAGGCAAGGGCGCTCGCGCACGCCAGGTGCTCAGGTGCGCCATGACGATCTCGGTGGTGTACGGCTGCCTGTTCACGGTGCCGATGTGGCTGGTGGCACCGGCGTTTATTGGCTTTTTTGCCAAGGACCCAACGGTGATCGCGGCCGGTACCGGCTATATGCACAGTTATATTTTCGACGCAATCTTTGCCGACATCCACATTTGCTTTAGCGGCTTTTTCGCTGCGTATGGCAAGAGCTATATCGGCTTTGCGCACAACGTGCTGGCGGTGGCGCTCATTCGCGTGCCCGGTGCGTGGCTGCTGTCGAATGCCTATTCCGATACGTTGTTTCCCATGGGCATCGCCTCGCCGTGTGGATTGATTTTGTCGGCGGTCATCTGTGTTGTCGCGTTTACCGTGCTCAACCGGCACGGAGCTTTTGACAAGCTGGTGGCGTAGTGGGGCGACGCAGGCCTAGCACCTCTCCTCTACTTTTTACCGAAAGGAGCGGTCCTGTGTCCCCGAGCTTCGCTACGCCGTGCTGCGCGAACGCGTCAACCCTACCGACGCCTATGCGCTGGAGTGGCAGATTCGTCAACTGCAGAAGGGCCAGCACGAGACCTTTGTCTTTCTGGGCAATCTGGGCGTCGGGATCAGCGCCGAGCGCCTCGCCGCCGGCGACTCTAATGGCTACGACAAGGTCTTCCTGCTGCTCGACGATACCGATGACTACCAGGGCGACGTCGAGACACGGCCCGCCGCGCATTGTCTGACCCTAAGCTTCCGCGGCACACACGGGCAAGCAGTCCCGCGCTACGAGCAGCTGCTCGGCTATATGCGCGAGCACAACCTGGCGCCTGCCGGGCCCTCGCGCGAAATCGCCCTGATCGATGGCATCATCAGCGATGATCCAGCAACCTACGTGACGCAGATCACGGTGCCGGTTACTGTGCTCGATTAAGAACCTCCCGGAAAGCTATGAAGTGCGGCTCAACTAACGAGCGTCGGCTACAGGAGGACTACCGCGCCGCAGACAGTCCCCGGTGTGGCGGTTTTACTCCTCCGGGATCGGAAACGCACGGATGAACTCTGCGGGCGAGAAGGTCTTGATGGTCGAGCGCACAAAAGCGGCGCGATCGCGCGTGATGATAAAGTCCACGCCGGCACGCTCGGCCATCGCACGGATACAGCCATCCTCGAAGTCCGGCTCATCGGAATAGGCGGAGGTAAAACAAGCTTCTTGGTCGAGAGGCTCTGCCGAGTAGCTCTTAAGGCAGTCGCGCACTACCTCGCGGGCGCGCGCCTCGCCGGCCTGTTTAGTGAGAATGTAATACGCGTCCTTGAGAGAGCAGGCCGAAACAACGCCCGCGATAAGCCCCACGTCAACAAGCCCCTTGATGGTTTGCGCCGCCCCATGCTCCGGCCGACCCGGAAGCACGCAATCGAGCAGAAAATTGGTATCGAGAAATGCCCTCATAGGTAGCGCTCCCTCGCGATGCGCTTTTCATCTTCAACCGTCATCGTATCGAGCGGCGTTCCCTTGGGCATTTTGGCTACGAGTTCGAGATACTCCTGATAGTCCTCATCCTCCGCGAGCATCTCACGAATCTCCTTCCAGGTGATCTTGGGATGCCACATCGTACCCAACTCGCGCTTGAGCTTGTCCGTGCCGCACGCCGGCTTTGCGCCCCCACGCTCCTGAGCAGCGTCATATTCCACCGCAACTGGGCCTTGATAGTCGAGTGGCACAATCTTGAACAACGGCTTGCTCCGCTTGAAGACCACAACCTCCTCGCCCTCATTGGCAACCTTTTCGGCCACCTGCGTAAGGTTCTGGCGCAGCTCCGAAAACGCGACGGTAACCATAGCGGCTCCTCTCAACATATATCTTCACTGTTGAGTATACACGTTATTGTTAATGTTCATATATATAAAGACCGCCACAATGGGGACAACCACCATTGTGAGGTCCCCCACTCTGCATGAATCTCTTATCGCTCCGGGACGGCACCAGTCCGCAGGATAGCCCTCATTGACGACATCATCAGCGACGGCCCCGCGACCTACGTAACCCAGATCACCATGCCGGTTACCCCATCCAAATAAGAAACGCCCGGAAGGCATCGTGCTTCCGGGTGGTTCTTCAATTTGGCTATCGATGCGCTAAGCCTGGGGCACCTCGCCGGTAGCTAAGATCTGCTCGAGTGCATCCTCATCCAGCACGGGTACACCCAGCTGCTCGGCTTTGGTGAGCTTGGAGCCCGCTTTGGGGCCGGCGACCAGATAGCTCGTCTTCTTCGACACACTGCCCGAGACCTTGGCACCAAGCACCTTGAGCGCCGCGCCCGCCTCGTCGCGGGTGCGGTTGACGAGCGTGCCGGTGAGCACGAAGGTCAGACCCGCAAGCGGCTGCGCGTCGGCGAGCTCGCCTGCTACGCCGGCATCGGCTGCGGCCTGTGCATGCGCGGCGCCCAAATCGACCTCGAGCGACAGGCCCGCTTGGCGCAGACGCTCCAGCACGGCAAGGTTTTCGGGCACGGCCAGGAACTGCTTAACGCTCGCCGCAATCTTGGGACCGATGCCCTCGCACTCGGCGATGTCCTCTTCGCTCGCCAAGATGAGCTTGTCAATCGACAGGAATCGCTCGGCGATGACCTCACCCACGCTCTTGCCCACGTGGCGGATGCCCAGGGCAAACAGCACGCGACCGAGCGGCTGGCTCTTGGACTTGTTGAGCTCGGCGATGATTTTCTCAGCCGTCTTAAGGCCTACCGGAATGGGGTCGCCCTTCTTGACGCCCTTTTTGCTGTTGGAGCTGGCATAGGTGCGGCCTGTGTCCAGGCCTGCGATGTCGTCGACTGTGAGCTGGTAGAAGTCCGCGACATCGTGGATCAAGCCGGCGGCGATCATCTTGTCGACGATCTCGTCGCCCAGGCCGTCGACGTCCATGCAGCCGCGGCTCACCCAGTGGAGCAAGCGCTCCTTGAGCTGCGCGGGACAGTCGATGGAGACGCAACGGTAAGCGACTTCGCCATCCTCGTGGACCACGGGGCTGCCGCACACGGGGCAGACCTCGGGCATGTGCCAGTCAACCGAATCGGCCGGGCGCTTATCGAGCACCGGGCCCACGACCTCGGGAATCACGTCGCCCGCCTTGTGCACGATGATGGTGTCGCCTTCGCGCA
>JAIJJM010000198.1 GCA_022728415.1 Collinsella sp.
GTTCCAGGTCGCGCGCATCGCAGGACTCCCCGATTAATCGGCCGCCGGGAGCATGGACCGCGCGCTCGGCATTGACTCCATTCAGGCGCTGCTTCACCTCGAAGAGCCGCGCACGGCCAGGAATGCCATAGCTCTTCAGCGAAGGTGAGACCGCCAGACAGATTGTCTTATCGGTGCGGGTTTCATCGGCCACCACCAGATGCGTGGTCAGCGGGTCAAGCCCACGCGCCGCGCACTCCACCGAGGCATAGAAGGACTTGAGGTCAATGGCGATATAGGTATGTTCACGTTGCGCCGATGCCCTCTCGCCAGCCATCGCCATCACCTCCCTATCGAAACCAGCCCGACCAGCATACCAGAACAGTCGAACATTTGTTCGATATAAACTTCAGCGAAGCTCAGACATCCCGTCTCAGATCTCCGACACAAGGCTCGGCAGCGCTAAACCCGGATGACTCGCTCGAAGTCGGTCTCACCGGCCATAGCGATAGCCGGCGAGACCGATGCCCTCTCGTTTCATGCGCGAAAGGCGCAATAGCGGGTTCACACTATTTCATCAATGAACTTGTCCCTCCATTGAAGGTCGAAATTGCTTTTGTCGACCTCGAACAGATCGTGGACACGCTGCATTACCGTGTCATATTGCGAACTTCTATCCATCAAGCCACAGAGTTCCAGACTGCTAATGGGCATGATCACCACGTTGTCTGTATATGCCGCGCCAGCAGTGGTCGATTGCAGCGGCACCGAGGCAACGGCCTTCCAGATGTTAATGGTATTGGCATCAAATACATCGGCGATGAAGAATGTCGTGACCCGCCGGTCCGTCTTACGAGCCTCCTCATCCACCTTCAGGTTCACGGAATGCCGTAATACCGGTTCCCACTCGCCTCGCTTTTGGCTGTTTACATTCATTAGCGTAGCTTCAAGCATGGTGACATCATGCTTACTTTCAATCACGATATCGCCCTGTCCGCCTCCCGCATGGTTGAGCGGCTCGAAGTCAGCCGATAACGTGAGATTATAGCTGGAAAGGAGATTGAAACGTTTGCCTGAGAAGTAATACCAAGCCAGCCCAACGATGAACTCGTAAATGGTCGGGACAGTTGCATCTTCACAGACCTCCTGCTTGATGCGCTTGTCATTATTTCTGTCGCCAAATAGGGCAAGCAGCTCTTTCACTCTTTCGACAGGATATTGGTTCGCAACGAAAACTTCGAATTCCTCCCACCGTCTACGACGGGTAATATCAGGGATGTCCTCAGGCGCAGCTCCGCCAAATGCTTCACTGATGTGCTCTTTAATCTCGTCAAGCGACTCCTGCAGACCAAGAATGTCGCAAAGACTGAAATTACTACAAAAGTAACTACTCACTCCCTCTTCGTATTCATCATAACTTTCGTAGTACGGAACAACCTCGTCATCCATGCTACCGAAGATTTTGGGCTTCAAATCGGCTGCGTTGAAAATACATGCGCACAGTTCGTGATAAGCCAGTTCGACGTATCCGTTTTCAAAGCTGATGAGACCCGAGGCTTTGAAAATACGCTTCGTGGTATCTGAATATTCGCGCAACGTATCCCAGAATTTTGAAATCGCAAATTGTCGGTATAAATAGTCGTTGATATCGGAGGAAAACATGTCCTCGTTCCCATCAAGGAAATCCTGGACATCTGGACGATCACCGGTTCGAGTATCAAATACATTTCGCCCGAATCCGAATGCCTTGTTCAGCACAGAACGATTTGACTCATAATACGTAAGTAGAAGGTCTAATTTTTCAGGAGTCCGGTCAACGGTAAATTCGAATATACACTGATAAAACCCATAATAGATATTTACCGTTCTTGCTGATTTCCGGTTCAGAAAATATTGTTTAAACACGTCATACGTTAACTGCTGATCAATATTGATTTCATCGGGAGTGGAGACAGCATGGTTGTGGAGCTGCCCCTCTACCGAAAAATTATCAATATACCGATCGACGTCGTCAATGTTGCTGTACGGACTGCTTCCTTGCACCATGCCGAAAAAATCATCTTCTGATAGGCGAGACTTGCGCAGCAACGCGTAGACGCCCATAACGAATGGGGCATAGTATCGTTCCCCGGCCTTATCAAAAATTCGCAACTTGAGCAACTGCCGCAGATAGAGGATATTCTCCTTATTCAACGATAGCAATCGTTCCAAACCGTCTTCATGTAGAGGAATACGATCGAGCAAAATATTGCCAACCGGCGAGATGTTCCGCCGCCCATCCGCAAACCCTAGTTTGACAAGATTACTGGTATAGTGACGTGCGCGATCCTCCACGCCTTCGTCAAAGTTGATATCCACATTCGCATACTCGTCACCGTGAGATTCGAGCCATTCCATATCGGCTCTATCAATTGCTGCTTCCAATGCAGGATATTCGTGTATCGTGGATATGAGCTCATCATATTTGGGGTGGTCCTTGAAAACATCCGGAAACATGCCAATCGCATGACGATAGAACAAGACCTGTGCCGGACTGTTTGGCATTGCTCTCCACGGCAAATCCTGATTGGCACGAATGGTGTTTAGGATACTGAGATACCCCCGCATGGCAGCAATCACATCATTTCTACGACCATTGGTGTCAAAAAGGTTGAAAATATGCCCCTTGGATACTTTCATGAGGATCCTCCCTTACAATCAGCGATATGCAGTCGCAAAACTCTCCGCAGCTGGAATTGCCACTTTTCATTAATAGTTTACTATCAGTACTTCTTCACTATTGGAAACTCTGTCTTTAACTTGGTAATTTGAGTTTGAATAGCTTTTATTCAATGGAATAACTTGATATTTGTCTTTTCGTTCCTTCAACCATTGAATGAGGACTTGATTTTCTCTGCCTTTACTTCGTAGAACATTGGAGAGGGCGAATCGTATATCACTTTCATCCAGACGGTCTAGAAAAGACAGTAAGGCACATTCGTCGTCTTCGTTCCATCCGCCTTGCTCATTATAGGTTGCACAAGTAATAAGATATGGAGGATCGGCATAAACGAAATCTCCACTCGTAAGTTGAGCAATATCAAAATCCTTGAAATCACTGCAAGTGAAAAGGCAATTCTGGGATTGGATTTTCTCTATAAAGGCAGATAACTTGTGGGACATGCTCTCATTGAAATCCCTTTTCCCGGCAGGAAGATTGTATTCACCTTTGCTGTTGAATCGTATTTGATTATTGAAGGCATAGACTATGAGTACATAGAGCATTATGTAGTTGTAGCTATCTTTCTTCTGCCTTGCATTGAAATCGCTACGAAGTTGCAAAAAATGGGGTTTATTATACCTACTTAGTCCTTTGCTGCTATCGCAGCCGTAATATGCATACCCCTTCTGGCTTGCAAGAGACAGCTCATAATCATCGATTATCTGATGAATGTACTCGAACGTCATGTCATGCCCTAAACGCAATAAGGTCTTGTACAGATTAATTACATTCTCATCTAAATCGTTATAGATCACCTTATTTGCTGTGACATTGAGGCCAACATTGCAGCCACCACAAAACAAATCAACGAACTGATCAATCTTCCCGGGGAAGAGAGGCAATATCTGTGGGAGTAGTTTAAACTTGCCACCAGTGTAATTCAGAGGGGATTGAATCATGGTTTTCTTATCCCTCATTGCAGGTGCATAGGAACAGTCTTTCGGCATTGCCGGTAATACTTGACTTGCCCGCGGAAAATGGCTTGTAGTCTTCCGAGAAAATCTTCAACTCGCCTTTATTCCGCAATATTCTTACGATATCCTCATCAGCTATCTTGGCGTTCGAACGGCCGTCTCCTTTAGTGGCCATATTGTTGTAGGACAACAGGATATACCTCGCGTTGATGTTGCCGATCAGATCCTCGAACGTCTCCGTCGCACTGCGAGTGCAATACTTGCTTTTGATGGCCTTTCGCTCCATCTTCCTGGCGACTCCGAATACTTCGGGCTTCTCCCAGTGGGCGACGTTTTCGAGCAGATGATAGGCATCGGAATATTGGCGGGAGTTATACGGCGGGTCTATATATATCAGATCCGCATGAATGTCCTTGACCAGTTCATTGGCATCCTCATTGAAACATTGGTTCCCGGCATTGTTATGCACCTCGGCAAGCGGAACACGAAGCTCAAGCGGTTTATCGAACTTGGCTCCTTTACGATAGGCATCGTAATGCCCGCAGGTCTTTGCGATTTTGTCCATCGCATAGAGCAGGGAGGCGATAAGTATCGCATGTTCCCTGTCGTTGAGGTCGCCAGCTTGATAGTTGTCCTCGATATCCTGCCTGATGAAACCGATTTTGGAACAATCGTTATAGCTGAAGTAGGTATCCGCGAAATTATCGGTCATGTAGTTGTCGTCATATTGCGAGATGGCATTATATTCGACTACATAATTCACGATCTTTTGCGGATCATAAGTCTCCGCACCGAACCAGGCGTAATTGCACACGTAATTGCTGTACATTATGTCGTTCGTGATTACCGTCTTCCCGGGGAAAGCGGAAGAAACCGCGCCAGTGCCGGCAAAGATATCGGCGACGACATCGATCCCCGTGCACTCCTCATCGACCACCTTGGTGATAAAAGGCAGGAGCTTGTATTTGTTGCCCAGGTATCTGCGATTGTTAATCAACGTTGTTTTATACAATTTACCCTTGAATCCCATTCTCGCTTATCCCCCATCACCTTTTTACTCGACGCACTAGTCTTAGATCCCTTTGAACAGATCGGAAAGGGGCACATCCAACCCATTCGCTATCTTTTCAATGTTTTTCAAGGCTACATTACGCTTGCCTAGTTCGATACTGGCGAAATATGTGCGATCCATACCGATTTTTGCAGCGAACTTTTCCTGGCTCAGGCCCGTCTTATTCCGTAATTCTCTGATTCTCTTGCCGACTTCCTCAGTAATCAACAGTGCCCCCAGCCGGGTAAAAAACTATCCTTCATTTCAGTTGAGAATACAAAACATCGGACTATAAGACAACAGGATTTAAGCAACAGTCCATATTCCGGCGCCATCGGCGAACAGGGTCCGACCTGACGGCTCTGCTCATGCGGCCAGGGGCAAGACCATGGGCAGCCCCATGCCCCCACCACCCCACAACACGCGATGTAGCCGCCGATTGGTA